>CAYPCH010000055.1:0-23405 GCA_964409165.1 uncultured Oscillospiraceae bacterium
AGGGGTATGAGATTTTTATAAAATCATTGAAAAAAGCATTTGTATACTATATAATATTTACTGAGTCGTTTTATTTATTGAACTGTAAAAATGTATTCACAGTTAAGTCATCTGTATTTTTAGCCTTATCATAAGGAAATAATATTATTAGCTTGGTTTGTATTGCATAATATTTTTTGTCCCTGAGTATTTCGGTCTATCATGATACAAAGTGTTTGTTGAAAGCAAGAAAGTTTTTGTATAAAGTTGTATTTTTCATAGAGTTAATCGTGAAAATTCAATTTCTCCGTGCAAAGCATGTCAGTGATTTACACAAAATGGTTTACAAAAACAATACAATTCATTTAATGGGATTTAATTGAAATTTTATTAAAGATAGTAATATACGAAACCTTAAGGAGGATAATGATATGAAAGTTGAAAAAAAAGAGGTGGAGGGTATTAAAGTCATAAATCTTACAGGGCAGATACGTATATCTACACAGAATGAGTTTAAAGATTTATTGGATAATCTTGCAAAAGAGAACGAGGGTAAAACTATAATAATCAGTATGGATGGAGTCATATATATGAATAGTGCCGGGCTAGGGATTATTATAGACACTTATAAGAAGTTTAAAGAAAAAAAAGGAAGAATGGTATTGTGCAATCTTATGCCTGATATTGCAAAATTGTTTGAGGTAACAAGACTCAATAGATTTATAGAGATTTATGATACAGAGGCAGAAGCGTTAGCCAAGCTTTAATTTGCTTTTGAATAATGCAATTGATATATATCGTTTATCCCAAAACGTAAGTTTATTATACCGATTTTTACGCAATAGTTTTGTATAACTTTATATGGAAGTTATACTTTTGCACATTACTGCAACATCCCCAAAATTAATTTTTTCAATGTAGAATTATTTTTGTGATTAATCGTAATTAATATAGTTTAATAAAATTTCTGAATTTCAGAGACAATAGCGTTCCCGAAATAAGCTTATGCCTTGGTTCGGGTACGCTTTTTATTAGGACCATTTCCTGAAAGGAAATCCGTCAAAAGGCTTCCAGACTCGATGTCCCGAAGTTTTTTGTTATTGGTATTTTAACTGTATCGTTCATGCTTGATAGGTCATATAGTATATTGTTCATTTGCAGATTTTTTTCACTAGAGTACAGATATTGTAAGAAAAGAGAAAGGATACGGAGGGTAATTACATATGTTAGACCAAAAGCCATTAATAGGAATAACTGCGGGGTTTGACTATAATGAAAATAAGCTTTATATTAACAATGGATATTATGAAAGTATAATTATGGTGGGAGGGTTGCCGATCATTATACCAGTAACCCAGGGAGGTGATTATTTATGTGATATGACTAAAAGATGTGATGGTTTTCTTATTTCAGGAGGACCTGATGTTGATGCTAAACATTGGAACGAGTATAATTATAAATTCAATGGCAGGATATCGCCCATTAGGGATGAAATGGAGCTTTTTATAGTAAGAGAAGCAGTTGACATGAACAAGCCTGTTTTTGGCATATGCAGAGGTGTGCAGGTATTGAATATTGCACTTGGAGGTACAATTTATCAGGACATCTATTCCCAGATCGTAAATAATAATTTGCAGAAACATTTACAGGAGGCACCTGTATGGTATCCTACGCACAATGTTATTGTAGAGAAAGACTCCAGAATTTATAAATCTCATGGCAAGGTTGTTTTAAGAGTAAACTCATTTCATCATCAGGCAATAAAGGACGTGGCACCTGGTTTTGCGGCAACTTCAACCTGTGAAGATGGAGTAATTGAGTCTATTGAGCATAAGTCAAACAAATTTGCTGTAGGTGTCCAATGGCACCCGGAATTAATGTGGGAAAAAGATGTTGTGTTTTTGGAGTTATTTAAAGATTTTGTGAATTGCTGTAAATGTTGAGCGGGATATGAGGATATGGTTTATCTTTCTATTACAGCCGAAAGTACTACTTTGGTCGAATGTTTTTCAGCGATATGAATTATATCCTTTGAAAGAGCAACAGAATGTTGCACATTTGTCGAATGATAAGAATAATGTGTCGAATAATGATTTGTTTTATACTAATATAGAACTACGTGGTATAATGTGATAATATAATTTTGACAGGATGAGAGGGTTCGAAATGTGGACAGGTTTTTGGGAGTTTTTGTTTGTATCACTACCTGAACAGTTTCTGATGGCACTATTTGTATGGGTTATTCTTGGTCGTAGAGAGTCAATCAGGTTTAGGAATGTTTTGGTAGTTGGATTTAGTGTAGCGATTGTGTTTTTTGTAACTAAAGAATTGCTTGACCAGAATTATTTAGCCACTGTGCCTCAGGTAATTGCATTTATATTGCTTGTTTACAGTTGTTATAGGTTGAATTTGTTTGAGGCTATAATCGGAAGTTTGATAACATTTGTTGTTTTTCTAGCTATACAGGGGACAATTGTTAATATAGTAGGTCTTTTTACAGGAATAACAGAAAAAGAAGTTATCAGCAATTTTCAAGTAAGAGTTTTAGTTTTAACATTTTATTGTTCTATTACAGCTTTATTAACTTACTTTTTATACACAAATAATATAAGCATTTATTTTTTGAGTAATAAAAAAGCGGACAAGCTTCAAACCGGGCGTATGAGATTTTTGACTTTACAGTTAACGTTTGCGCTAGGTGTTATGTCGATTAACTACATAATCTTTTTAAGAAATATTGAAGTTTTTACAACAATTACTGATAAAGTACTTCTTTTTTCAAGTGTATTTGTTACAATATTTTTTACTATTTTTCTTGTAAGAAGTGTGTTTAAAATGGGCGAAATAATACAAAAAGAGGAAGAACAAAAAAGACAGATGGACGGACGCGAAATAATACAGAATATAGAATATCTTTATACATTGATTGATGAAAAGAAGTATGATGAATTAGAGAAAATATTAAGGTCAATGAAAAATGATGTTAATGCTGGAATGGTTAACAATAAAAGCGGCTCTAATAAATAGGAGGAAATTATATTTAAAAATATGGTTTCTCTTCTGTTTAAATAAAATAAGGGGAGGATGTTATTATGAAAGGAAAAGTATTAGGAATTGTTTCAGCAGTTTTGTTGGTTGTTGCTTCTTTGGCTTCAAGTACAGCTAGTTTTATGTTTATGTATCAGCCGAGGGCACCGAAATCCTTACAGAAATAGCATCTTGTAAAAGAAGAAAAGAGAGAATTTCAGAAAAAAGAAAGTTCGTTTTATTTAAACATAATTAAAAATTATTTAAACACCTTCACAAGAAGGTGTTTTTGTTAGGGTCATTTCCTAGAAGGAAATCCGGCAAAAAGCTTTGGGACTCGATGTCCCGAAGCTTTTTATTTAGACCTCTTGGAGTGAAATGAAAGAGGCAAAATTGAGTACTCTCGATGGGTACTCAATTTTATTTTTATAGAAAGTGCATTTCGCATCAAAAAAAGTGCATTTTACGCAAGAAAGGTATAAGTAAAAATGCTTTATAGTAGAATGTAAATAATGTAGATAAATACACTATGTATATTATTCATCTACATAGTACGTATCATGAAGATGATTCTAAACTGAATACTTGATTTTTGTTATATCCCATTAATGAAATTGAAGTGCGGTGTAAATTCTTTACCGCATTCAATATATGTATGCTTTGATTTTCTTCTTAATGAAGATGATTATACATTCGTACCAAACTTTGCACGAAAACTGGGCATGTGAAATTTGCAGGTCCAGTTTTTGTTAGGACCATTTTCTGAAAGAAAATCCAGCAAAAATTGAGTGCCCTCGATGGGTACGAAATTTTGTCAGGCCTCTTAGAAGGAAATGAAAGAGGTAAAATTGCTTATCTTTGACGGGTACACAATTTTATTTAATCTGCACTGCAAGATAAAATTGGTTTACAAAGTTACATTGTCCTTGTACTTTCTTCCAAAGTAACATTTATGACCTGTTTCAAAAAAGATAGTTTTGTCTTTATAGTGAATCTCACTAATAAGTGCTTTGTTTGCAATAAAAGATTTGTGACACCTGACAAAGTTACCATTACCAAGGGCTTTCTCTAAGCTTTCCAGTGTTTCGCGGCATGTTATCATTCCGTTTTTTGAATAAATTATCGTATCTCTTCTTAATCGTTCGATATATACGATATTGTCAATGTTAACCTTATAAATGCTTGAACCTGACTTTACTTCTATATGATTGTGCATATTAGCTAAAACCATCTGATATTTATTTATCCTGATGAGGCATTGCTCCAATACTTCGTTATTTAAGGGTTTTAATAAAAAATCAAAAGATTGAACCTTGAAAGCCTCTAATATATATTCAAAATGACCTGATACAAAAACTATATATGAATGCATATCTTTTTTTCGGATTTTTTCTGCAAGCATATATCCATTGTATTCATTACCAAGTTCTATATCAAGAAAATAAGTATTTGCTTTGCATGTTGTTATATTGCTTTCTAATTCGGAGGCACTGCCGGTGGTGTATACTACCTTGCCATCAATATTGTTTTTTGCAAGTATTGTTTCAATGGAGGCAATAAGTTGGTTTAAAAAACATATGTTATCTTCGCATATAGCAATTTGAAGCATAGAGTCTTCTCCTTTACTTCCTTAGTCATCGTATGTATGAGAATGGTAAAAACATAATTTCCACTACTATTTTCGCTTAACGCTTAATTTGAAGTCAAATATCGACGCGAAAAGTGGAGGGGGTATTTCGCTCATCCCATGTTTGTATAAATAAAATTTAAATCCGGGCAGATAAATGCTATAGTCAATAATTTAGTATACTATAAATACTGGTAAAAATAAATGATTGTTTTTATATGAGGTTGAACGTGAAGTTGAACGTCGAAGTTATAGTCTTATATAGTGGTGTAAAATCGGTGGCGTAATTTTAATGGTAAACATTGTTCCTTGAAAATAAAGCCACTATCTTGTTTACTGTGCTTTCCATCAATGGCAAAAATCACTTTGCATAAAGTTTATTCTATTGTCATATTATATATATATTAATCACTAAAATGGTTTTGGATATTGCAACACATATAGTATAAAATGCATGGGAAGTGATAATGTGAACAGAGATAAAAAGTATCTGACGACAATGTTGAACGATAAGGACAGAAAGGTTTTAGAGAAATATACAAAGTTTTATACAAATTTCATAGAGAGCAATACGGCTAAAACTGAAATACTTGAGGCTGAGAGATTTAAAGGCAGAGTATAAATTTAGAATTACTAAGGATACAACTTTGCCTATAATTTCATGTCTAGCCTTTTTTGCACTATTTCGCGATTAATATAGATAGATCACGGGGAAAATTTGAAGAAATATTTCAATTATTCCTTATTTCAGCAATTGGATAAATATACATTGCTTTATTATTTAAAATGTCTTGAAGTATTATAAAATATTAAGTATAATGTATTAGTATCTCAAAAAGGATTTTTAATAATGAAAGTTGTTTGAGAGAATTGAAATTTGTACTGTATTTAAAGTTAATATTTGGTCGTGCTAGACGGGGAGGTAGCGGTGCCCTGTACCTGCAATCCGCTATAGCAGGGTTGAATTCCTGTCAGAGGCCTTTTTCTGTATGGACTGCCCTTGGTAAGTGATGATGAAAACCGGGTCCCGCGCAACGGAAACCTATGAATCCCGTCAGGTTCGGAAGAAAGCAGCGGTAAGTAGAAAATTTCGTGTGCCGTGGGATTGCCTGGTTAGAGTTAACTGCAAAGGTAACGCTTGTAGAAGACTGTCGAAGATGGGTGCACGGCCAATTTAATTATATATGCAAAGTAAAATGTTGTAAGAAAAGTGTTGTAATAATAAGACGTTGTAATAAATAGAGAAAAGCTATTTAAAGGTTTAAATAGCTTATTTGTATTTTAACAATAAAAATCTGTAAAATCTGTATCAAATTGATGACTATAATTATTGAATGTTTAAGGGGATGGAGGTTAGCATGGCATATTTGGCTTTGTATAGAAAGTGGAGACCTATGGTTTTTGAGGATGTTGTAGAGCAGGAGCATGTTGTAAAAACGTTGAGAAACAGTATAACATCAGGACGGATAGCACATGCATACCTTTTTTGCGGTACAAGGGGTACCGGAAAAACTTCTATGGCCAAAATTTTTTCGAGAGCTGTCAACTGCCCTGAAAGCAATAACGGAGATCCGTGCAACAACTGTGAAATATGCAGAGGAATACTCTCTGGAAGTATCCTTGATGTAGTCGAAATTGATGCAGCTTCTAATAACAGCGTTGATAATGTTAGAGATATAAGAGATGAAGTAATATACACACCTTCAAAAGCAAAATATAGGGTGTATATTATTGATGAGGTTCATATGTTGTCGACGGGTGCTTTTAATGCTCTGCTTAAGACATTGGAGGAGCCGCCGGCTCATGTTATTTTCATACTTGCTACAACTGAGCCTCATAAACTTCCGGCTACAATTCTATCAAGGTGTCAGAGATATGATTTCAGAAGAATTCCGGCGGATAGTATAGCCGCGAGAGTTGAATATATTGCACAGGAAAGTGGAATACATATGCAAGAGGGAGCATCAAAGCTTATTGCAAGGCTTTCTGACGGTGCACTTCGTGATGCGATAAGTATTCTTGACCAATGTATGTCATTGGGAAACAAGGAACTGAGTTATGATGATGTTTTGTCAGTTGTCGGAATTGTAAAGGATAATTTTATTTCTGATGTTGTTGATGCAATAAATAATAATGATATAGACAGGATTTTGAGCCTCATTGACCGTTTGGTTATGGACGGCAAGAACATATCCCAGTTTGTTTCGGATATTGTACTTTATTATAGGAATTTGCTAATATGCAGTGCGGCAAACAACCCGCAGGAAATAATTGAGGCTTCAATGGAATCAATCAACAGGATGAGCGAGCAGTGCAAAAAGTTGACAAAGCATGGGATAATGAATTGTATTAACGAGCTTTCTTCTATTGAGGGAGCTCTGAAGTGGTCAAATCATCCAAGAATTCTTTTGGAGATGGTGCTTATCAAATTGTGTGAAGGCAGCTTTAATACTGATAATCCAGAGATGGTAGGCAGACTCGAAGCAGTTGAGAAGAAAATTGAAAACATAATGATAAATGGTGCTACGAGTATAAATAGCAATAAAGCCGGAGATTTGAAAGGAAATGTGAACCAAAACTGTACTACAGCGGTTAAAGGCAATAAAAGCGAAGAGGGTAAAGATACGAACATTAATAAATTTGCCGGGATTAGTGCTGGAGATATAAAAGGACTTGAAGTTTGGGAGGATGTTATAAAAGACCTTAAGAAGAACGGCAGAATGGTATTGTATTCAAATTTGCTGGAAACCAGAGTAATTGAAATGGGGGAAAAGGTTGTAGGTATTGTTTTTAAGTGTGGTAGCAGCTTTAATAAAGTATATGTATCAAAGGCCGAAAACCTTGAAGTTGTTCAAGAATATTTAGGTCGGCGTATGGGGAAAGAAATCAGGATCAAGTGCTTGAACGAGGATGATATGATTGATAATAGTAAAACTGAAGATAAGGACGATTTGACTAAAAAGGCTCAGGATTTTGCTTCAAAGTTAAATATAGAATTAGATATAATTGATGAGTAAGTTTGCAATTTTCGTTTACACTTGATACTTGTTGTGTTAAATTACTTTTAGGGCATATTTTTAGAGCATATTTTTAGTGTATATAATATACAGGTTTGTTTTGTATATTTATACCATATTGAATATAAGTTTATTTGATTTTTAATTTTGGTTTATGCAAGGGAATTATTCAGTAAATTAATTAGGAGGTAGATATTTATGGCAAAGGGTTTTTCTGGATTTGGAGGAGGAAATATGGGCAATCTTATGAAGCAGGCCCAGAAGATGCAGAAAGATATGGAAAAGCTTCAGCTTGAGCTTCAAGATAGGACTGTCGAAGCTTCAGCAGGAGGGGGAGCTATTACTGTTGTAGCTACCGGCAAAAAGGAAATAAAAGAGATAAATATAAAACCGGAAGTTATTGATCCCGACGATGCTGAAATGCTTCAGGATTTGGTATTGGCTGCTGTTAATGAGGCTTTGAGAATGGCAGACGAAATGGTAAATTCCGAAATGAGTAAGATAACAGGCGGAATGGGCGGTATCCCGGGATTATTCTAGTATGAGATAGGGTGGATGTTGATGAGCTTCTATGCAGCACCTGTTGCAAGGCTTATAGAAGAGTTTGAAAAGCTTCCGGGCATTGGTCATAAAACAGCCCAGAGACTGACTTTTCATGTACTCAATATGCCTGTTGAAAAAGTAAATAAACTTGCCAATGCAATAAGCGAGGCAAAAGCTAAGGTAAAATACTGCTTGACATGCGGCAATTTGACCGACATGGATGTTTGTTCCCTGTGCAGTGCACAAAATAGGGATGATTCTTTGATATGTGTTGTTGAAGACCCTAGAGATGTGGTTGCCATGGAGAGAATAAGAGAGTTCAAAGGTCTTTATCATGTGTTGCACGGTGCTATATCTCCTATGGAAGGTATAGGACCTGAAGATATAAAGATAAAAGAGCTTCTTACACGTATAAATGATGGAAACGTAAAAGAGGTCATAATAGCCACAAACCCAAATATAGAGGGAGAAGCAACCGCTATGTATATATCCAAACTGATTAAGCCCCTAGGTATAAAGGCAACAAGAATCGCCCACGGAATACCTGTTGGGGGAGACTTGGAATATGCAGATGAGGTAACGCTGGCTAAAGCCCTTGAAGGAAGACGCGAATTATAATTTTATATGTAAAAGTATAGTGTATAGATAGAGTTTTGGCACAAGTAAAAGAGTTTTATCAAAAGTCATGGGAAAGATGCGATAGGAATTGCATTTGAACCATGGCTTTCCTGTTGTTTAGGAAATTTTGAGTTTCCCCATTTTTTAATATAGTGCTAAATCTATATAATCAATTACCATACAGTCCGGCTTGGCTGTGGGCATGAAATGCTACAGAATTCAACGCTAACCCAATAGTTGGCAATACTCGTTTGCTAATGAATTCCTCCGCATTTCATGCCCCATCCAAACCTGGTTAGTAGCTGGAATGCGTTTGCCAAAAAGAATACAAACAATCTGTCAGTTTTAATTATTGATAATGGAGATATTTCAAAACCATACAGTAAAGCACTGGATTCACTTTGCGAAGTCAGGGACGACAAACACTCTGAATGGATTGGATGTTCTTATTCCAGAAGGAGCACTTTTGGAACCATTTGATAATAAGGAAAATAATTCTTACAAAAGAATTGATTGCTGCTTTTTATGAGGTGGATGTTAAAACCATTGAAAGATATATAAATACTTATTCTGAATAGCTTTCCGGCAATGGTTTTGAAATTTTAAAGCAGTAAAATATGGAGAGTAGTTCATAAACCTAATATCACATTACACAATGCTTGAAGGATATACATATAAAACTGATGAATTAGGGCGAATATTAAGTTGTGAAGTTACTAAAAGCGTAATGCAACTTTATTTGCTTTATTGCATCCATTATACGCAGGCAATTAATGTAAATAATATGTACTAATACTGATTTACTTGAATATAATACAGTTATGAAAACTGATTTTTGGAGTGAAATATATCATGAATGGAAGATATTCTCGAGTACTAATTGTAGATTCACCATTGGGCGAAAAGAAAGTGGATTCTAGCGGGTCTGCAATTTCCGGTGTCAGGATGGATACTTCTAAGGCTTACTTTCAAATACCCGAACTACTTCAAAAGTTCATCAATGAGAATGACAGCTCAGCCTGGAGCGTCATTACAGATAAAATCAATTATATCTATTCAAATGTGGATTGTGCTCTGACAGGACTTAATAGAGAAACTGACTTTGGAAGCAAGGTGCAATTGGAAATACGGTCAGGAAAGAAATTATTATTCAAACCGAACCTTGTTAATCCATCAGTCATAGACCATGAGACACATGGAGAAGCACTAGGAGCTGCCATCTGCACTGAATGGCCATTAGTGGCCGCTTTGATGAAGTGGTTTCATGACAGGCTCAACATAAACTATTATCAGATGACACTTGGTGAAGCTTCTACATCTACTTTTGTTGTTTCAGCCATGTATAGTAAAGCTTTAGGAAAAACCATTACAACTGAGGCAGTTTTTGAAGGACGTAGCGGCGATTTTTATGGCGGCTGGGGTTTCTATTTTGTTCGAAAATACCTATTGGAGTGTCATCCAAATACACATAAAGACAATCCTATGAACGGTTATGAAGAGAGTATTCAAGGGAAGTTCCTTCCTCCTGGAAGTGCCGGAAATAGACTGATGGTCTACGACCTGAACAAGGTTCAAGATAATACAATTAAAGGAAGAACTGTAGCAGTTCCAGACGGAATAAACTTCAAGAAAATTACGCTTCATAAAGCCATCGTAGGCGGCAATCCACAGAATAAAAGTGATTTAAAGGATTATCCGGGCTGCGTTCTGGTAAACGTTCCAAAGCTTAAGATGCATGCACAGGATCTTATCACCAATGCCATAAAAAACATTGGTATAGGCCTTTATCCTACACAAAAATATGATTTCCCTCACACAGTATACCCGAGCTTAAAAGGGAAATTACCCCATTCGCCGTGGGTTTTTGAGATGGATGATGATACACGTCTCCCTGTCAAAGATGAAAATGGCGAATACATAACTACAAAGACTAAAGGTCTTTCAGGCACTCAGTCTGACGTTATCAGAGCTGTGCAGAATGAAAATGTGTTTATGATTCATATAACTGATACTGTAAATATGATAAATATAAGTCACAATGCTGACGGCAGGTCTGTCAGAGTTCCTGAAGGCTATGTTTGGTCATCTCTTGACTGCGTGGCTCTAGATCTTTTTTGTGCCAGATACTGTTTTAAGACTCTTCCTATGCTTTATGGAGCGAAGCTTAAGGAGAAAAATCATTGGCCTACAGAGTTCGTCCATCACGTTCCTGTGGCATTAATTAGCGGAAGTAATATATCTAGTGGAACAGGTCTCGATTCACCGCTATTTAGGTATGACCTCTATCGTTATGCTGAAGAAAGGGGTATTGGGCAGCAAAAGTACTATGTTACAGGCTGGGACAGCTTGACACAAATGCCTATGGTTTCTGTTGGAGGACATCTTGGAAGAATAGATAATACACAATTCACAGAGTTGATGACCAAAACACTGTATTATAATCCTAATACCATTCTGCATGATTTACAGCTTACCATTCTAAGTTATGCAAAAGCTTGTGATGCTCTGACCGGAACAGCTAGTTTCAAGGAATTCATGAATACCTTCGACGAAAATAGAGATGGTGTAATAGATTACGATGAAAAAGGACTAGGTTTTGAGACAGCAGCATTAATCATACAGGCTGATACTATTGACATTTTAGTGACTGAAGCATACGGTGTACTCAAAAAAAGTTTTAAGGAATCAGCCCTTGGTGCTAAAAATTCTAGTAAGGATTGGAATTCCCAAGGTCACGATTTTCTTAAAGAGGGTACGCTTGTTGCCAAAGCTGCAACAGCATATAGGTTGTCACAGCTTGATAATGTCCATGCAGATTTATTTATTCCTGGAATGTTTTTTGGCAGAGGAATGTGGCCCAGCTGGCACACGGTTGCTTATGTACAAACTACAGACCTTATTTATGGCTCTCAGTCACCATCGAATATAAGTCTCGGTTCTCTATATGGCAGTGCGTTTCAATACGCAGACAAAGTTCTAAATGCAGGTGTTTACACCAGAAGCACTAATCCAATCATAAACGATCCAACAGCTTTTCAGTATGGAGATAAATATCTAGCTCCGGTTGATCAAAATATAAGTGCTCCTGATTCGATATATAGATACTTTGAGGCCATTAATAATGGTGCAATGCCTCTAAACTTTACGTTTTATGTACCAGTTGGGTACGGAAGTATGGAACAATTCAAGATACCTAACGTAGAGGAAACAGAAGACCCGGGGAAAATTTTCACTGTCTACTTTAAAGAAGTGTGGTGATACACCTGTTATCAGGCTGAACCTTAAAAATATATCCATACAAGTTGAAGGAGGTTACCATGTTCAAATTTGAAGATAATAAAAATTATCGTATGCCCCCATATTTTGGAGGTACTGATTTTCGCTCTGACTTTGAAGTCCGTACTAAAGATATTATTACCATGAAGTTTACAATAACTACAGATAAAAAAAGACTTGCTGACTATCTGCCTGAAGGCTTCCAACTGTTAAGACCAGAATTAACTATTGGTTTTAGTCAGCTAAAAGGATGTGAATTTCTTTTCGGAGGAGGCTACAATTTGCTCCAGGTTGATGTACCCGTTCGTTTTAACGGCAAATGCGATAAATTGGAAGGAAGTTTTCCTCTAGTTATATGGGAAAACAACACAAGACCGATTTTTGGCGGAAGAGAAGAAAGCGGACAGCCCAAAATTTATGCTGACCTTCAAGATATCTATACACATGGAGATAAATATTTCACTAATGCGAGCTATAATGGAAACACATTTCTGCGTCTGGAAATGCACAAACCTCAGCCGGTAAGCATGCAGATGTTTGAGCAAATAAAGAGTGGCTCCCAAAATTACAATATATTTGGCTGGCGTTATATTCCCAAGATTGGTGCTCCCGGAGCAGATTTGAGCCAGCCTGTACTTTACCCTCAGAGTATGAGTGTTACGGGCGTCTGGGTAGGTGGAGGTTCTTTTCAATGGCAAAAACTTAACAATAATTATCAACATGTCGATGTTGTAAATCAGTACACAGACGTTCCCAGCCAATACGAAATCATTAAACAGCTCTCAGAACTGCCTGTGCACCCCACTATGCCTGTCATGATGGTAAGCGGTTCTCTTGTTATGAAACCTTATGCAGGACGTGTTCTTGAGTAATAGTAATCAAAATTACCATATACAAGATTAATAAAAAATTTAGAATTAATAACTCAACTTTCCCACAGTATTTATGGGCTCTTTGCCACTAACGTAGCATTGCTCACTGCGGTCAAAAAGTAAACTTTTTGCCCTTAACTTGTGAGCAACCAAAGCCTCAAAATACTATAAGTGGGAAAATTGGGTTATTAAATCAACTATTTAAGTAAAAACTCCAATGCACGGTGGTTAAATAACTGTGGCGTTTTATTATGAGGCAAGTGCCCTGAATTATCTATAACATATGTTGCACAACAGGAAAGTTGTTTTTTTATTATATCCATCATATCTATACTTTTCGGAGAATAAATAAATTATTACTAATCAGTTGGGGAATTCAATTATCACAACGTAATCTTTAACATGTTTAACAATTACATTAAAAAAATTAATAATTATATTAAAAATATTTATAAAGTGATTGACAATTATCAAATGATGTATTAATATTATAAATATATAAATAATATTAAAGTATGCAATTAAAAAGTTGAAGACTATGTCAAAACTATTTAAAAAAATTAAGGAGTGATTTTATGGGTACAGAGGTACTTGGAAAATGCCCTGTATGTAACAGTGACACTCAGGTTACCAGAATAAATTGCAATTCATGCAACACAAGTATAGAAGGACGCTTTGAACTTTGTAAGTTTTGCAAGCTGACATCCGAACAGAAACATTTTATAGACGTCTTTGTTAAATGCAGGGGCAACATTAAGGAAGTGGAAAAAGAACTTGGAGTATCATATCCTACAGTAAAGAACAGACTTGAGGATGCTGCTAATGCACTCGGTTACAAAGCGGACCCACAAGCTCAAGAAGGGGTCAACAGGAAAGAAGTTCTTGATAGACTTAATAATGGTGAAATTACTGTAGATGAAGCACTTGAATTAATGAAAGGATAGCTTATAAAGCGATAGGAGGCGTTATTATTATGTCATTTAGTGAAGAAAAAATGTATGTACTTAAAATGTTAGAAGAAGGCAAGATTTCAAGCGAAGAAGCAGCGAGACTGATATCTGCTGTTGAATCAGGTAAACAAGATACAAATGACAACAGTAGTTTTAGACAGCAAAAGAAAGTCAATTTCAGCGATGAAATTACAAAAGTCAAGGACAGGTTAAGCGATTGGAAAAAAGAATTTAAAAATAATTACAGTCAGAAGGATTTTGACAGAGCTGTGGAGGATTTTAGCAACAAGGCTGAAAAGCTGGGAAAGAATGTTGCGCATACAACGATTGGTATAGCTGATAAATTAATTGATTTTGTGGGCAGTTTTATAGATACAAATTCCTTTAATGTTTTCGGCAAATACACGGCTGTTGAAAGGGCTCAGGAAGTAAATGATGTATCTGAAGGTATGGAACTTAAGGTTGAAGGTATAAATGGCAACATTCTTGTAAAAAAGCACGCTGAAGACAAGATTATTCTTAAGTCACTTGTCAGAAGTCCTATTGAAAATGCTGATGAGATTTTGGATTTTTCCCATGATGGAAATAGCATAGTGATGAAATGCAATAAAATAGGGAATATCAGTGTATCCCACGAGTTGTTTCTTCCATCGGTAAAGTTCAAGAGCATCAGTCTTGTTACTAAGAATGGTAAGATTTATGTTGAAGATTCCATAGCTGAAAGCTTTGAAGCAAATACCAGTAACAGCCATATTGATTTAATGGGTGTTAACAGCGATACAATAAATGTGTCCACTAAAAATGCCAAAATACAGTTGGGCTACGTTATAGGAAGGAATATAAATGTTAATACGGACAACACGGTTATAGACATAAAGCATATAAAATCTGAAAACATAAATGCAGTCACAAGAAACGGAAGAATTCTTGTTGAGAATATTCATAATTACGAAGGTAAAAATAGCATAAATATGAACCTTAAGACTGCTCAGGCAGGGATAAAGATAAATATGAACGATATGGATAAAAGAGGATATAAGATTAAGGCTAACACAACAAACGGGGAGATAAATCTTCTTATTCCGGAGATTACCTATCTTAATGCCAGCAAGCAGATAAGCAATAGTTTTGTTGAGGCTGAGAGCAGTGGATATGAGACCTTTGAGCAAAAAGTCAACATACAGGCAGAGACGGTTAACGGTTATATTGAAATAGTTAAGTAATAGTAGTTTAAGTAATGCATGAAGTATGAATAATTAAGACGTGTAATACTAATACCTATACTCTTCCTTCATAATAGAACGAGCGCGATAAAGATTGGTTTATCGCGTTTTGTTTTGCTTCTTAGAATTAAATAAAGGGGATAAAATTATCGCTTAAAAATGTTGTCATTTGCTAATTGTACACCGCAGTATATGCAGTTGGTTCGATTTTTCTGAACGATATTACCGCAGCTGGGACATTTGTCAGGTTCTTCTTCGGCTACTTTACCGTCGAGTTTGCCGTCTTTTAAATCAATTTCCTGTATTTTTTGTTATTATTATAGCATCTCAAATAATGTAAAGGAAGTATTAAAACACAAGAGCATTAAATACTGCATTTTTGTATAGAATATATCACAAATGAGTGGTATAATATGTGATTGTAATTATAATTATTGTATCAGAGGTGCAAAATGTTTGATAAACTTCAGGTTGCAGAGAACAGGTATGAGGAGCTGAACCATAAACTTAGTGACCCGTCTGTTATTGCAAATCAGGATGAATACAGAAAGCTTATGAAGGAGCATGCCGATTTAGAAGAGCTCGTTGTAAAATACGGTGAATATAAAAGAGTCAATACGGAAATAGCTGATGCAAGGGAAATGCTGAACGATAAAATTGATAAAGACTTCCGTGAAATGGTGGAGTTAGAGCTTGAGGAAGCCCAGGAGAAGCTGGAGAATGTAAAAAAGGATTTAAAAATACTTCTTCTTCCTAAAGACCCAAATGACGAGAAGAATGTTATTGTTGAAATCCGTGGAGGAGCGGGCGGTGAAGAGGCTGCTCTTTTTGCCGGGGTTCTTTTCAGAATGTATACAAGATATGCCGAAAGGAACAGATGGAAAACAGAGATATTGGATTCGAATCTGACAGAAATAGGGGGATTCAAGGAAGTTGTGTTTTTGATAGAAGGAAAAGGTGCATACAGTAGATTGAAGTTTGAGAGCGGAGTTCATAGGGTGCAGAGAATACCTTCAACCGAAGCAAATGGAAGGGTTCATACATCAACTGTTACGGTTGCTGTACTGCCGGAGGTTGAAGAAGTTGATGTGGACATAAACCCCAATGATCTGAGGATAGATACCTATAGAGCATCGGGTGCCGGAGGACAGCATATAAATAAAACCGACTCGGCTATAAGAATAACCCATATGCCGTCAGGTATTGTTGTTGCATGTCAGGATCAGAGGTCACAGCATAAAAACAAGGATAAGGCAATGACAATACTAAGGTCAAAGCTGTATGAGGTGGCACAGGAGCAGCAGCATAGCGAAATTGCGGAATCCAGGAAAAGTCAGGTAGGAACTGGTGACAGAAGTGAGAGAATAAGAACATACAATTATCCGCAGGGAAGAGTTACCGATCATAGGATAGGGCTTACACTTTATAAGATAGAGAGTCTTTTGGATGGGGATATTGACGAAGTACTTGATGCGCTTATAACCACAGATCAGGCAGAACGCCTTGGAAGTGGTGTTGATGAAGAGGATTGACTTTGAATTTCAATAATAGTGCGAATAATAAAAGAGCCCACTGATGAATACAATACATATAGAATATATACATTAGAAAATGGTTATTTCAGGGGGCTTTTGTGGATTATATAGTAAAGGTTACGCTTATAGGTCTTTTATCCGGCATAACAGGAACGGGAATTGGTGGGTTGGCTGCTTTTTTTGTTAATGGAATACGCAAACGATATTTAAGTTTTATACTTGAATTTTCAGCGGGTCTTATGACTTCGGTGGTGTGCTTTGAATTAATTCCGCAGGCATTGAAGTATGGAGGAATTTATATTACTCTTTCAAGTCTGTTTGCTGGAATACTCACTATAATGACTGTTGAAGAATTTATAAGAAAAAAGGATGTTGTGAAGGATAGTAAAGGAAGCTCAGGCTTGCGAAGAGCTGGCGTGCTGATGGCCATAGGTATTGCACTTCATAATTTTCCTGAGGGTTTTGCCGTAGGTTCAGGGTTTGGTGCTTCCTTAAGTCTTGGAGTCATACTGACCGCTGTTATTGTTATTCACGATATTCCAGAGGGTATAGCAATGGCTGTTCCAATGAGGGTCGGAGGCTTCAGCAGAATGAGGACATTTTTGCTGACAGTGCTTTCAGGCGTTCCTATGGGAGTAGGAGCTTTTTTGGGAGTCGTTCTAGGAGGAATATCGGAAGGGTTTATAGGTTTATGCTTGGCTTATGCAGCGGGAGCAATGCTGTATGTAGTTTACGGTCAGTTGGTTATTGAATCGAAGAAGTTGTACCTTGGAAGGTTTCCTTCAATAGGAAATGTATTTGGTATTATTTGTGGTATAATAGTAACAATATTTAGTGACTAAGGAATGAGTGAAATAGAACTTCTGCTTTTTACATGGACTGTTTGATATTGGACAAGGTTTGAAGTTAAGGTCGGAAGTGAAATAGTATTGGAAGTTATATTTTCATAATTTCCAAGCTGGGGAGTAGTAAGTGTGAAAACAGAGATAATTCAGATTGACAAAAATTGTATAGACGTACATAAGCTGAGTTTTGCAGCTGAGGTTTTAAGGAATGGCGGTCTGGTCGCATTTCCGACTGAAACAGTATACGGACTTGGGGCAGACGCTATGAATGAAGCTTCAGTAAAAAAGATATTTGAAGCGAAAGGGAGACCTTCGGACAATCCTTTGATTGTTCATATTGCACAAAAGAGTTCTGTTAACGGTCTGGCTAGCCATATACCCGAAAATGCTTCCCTGTTAATGGACAAGTTCTGGCCAGGTCCTCTTACAATGGTATTTCAGAAAACTTGTCGCGTGCCTGATATTATAACAGCAGGCTTATCTACAGTTGCGGTTAGAATGCCGCTTCATCCTATTGCATTGGCATTAATATGTATGACAGGTCTTCCGGTAGCAGCACCTAGTGCCAATATTTCCGGTAAACCGAGTCCCACTCAAGGGAAACATGTTATAGATGATTTGTATGGGAAGGTAGATGTTATAATTGACGGGGGAGAGGCAAATATAGGGGTGGAGTCAACAGTTCTGGATGTAACCGTGACACCGCCTGTAATTTTAAGGCCTGGAGGGGTTACGGCAGAACAGCTTCGAAGCGTTATTGGAGAGGTTGCTATTGATGTTGCATTATCAAATAAAGATATGGGAGAAATTACGCCAAGAGCTCCGGGTATGAAGTATACACATTATTCTCCAAAGGCTGAAGTTATTGTTGTAGAAGGAGAGGTCTCAAGAGTCACGGGTAAAATTAATGATCTGATTAAAGATTATATACAAAAGGGTGTTACTGTGGGAGTACTTTCTACCGACCAGACTGCGGGACTTTATGGAAATACGCCTGTCATATCATTAGGCTCAAGGCTTATACCAGAGACCATTGCAGCTGGTTTATTCAAGGCTTTCAGGGATTTTGACGATATTGGTGTAAGTGTGATAATAGCTGAAGCAATTGAGGATAAAGGGATAGGAATGGCGGTAATGAACCGAATGAAGAAGGCTTCAGGATATAATATCATTAAAGCTTAGCACCCCGATAGAGGAAGTGCATTTTTAACATAATGAAAGATTAAAAATTGGTAAATTAAAAAAAAGGAGCCGTTAAACATGAGAACAATACTGTTTGTGTGTACCGGGAATACATGCAGAAGTAGCATGGCAGAGGGCATATTCAACAATATGGTTGAGAAGTCAGGAAAGGGTAAACGTTACAAGGCTTTTTCCGCAGGGCTGTCTGCTTTTGACGGGGACTGTGCGAATCCGAAAGCCGTAAAGGTATTGGATGAACACTATACTATTGACATCAAAGGGCATAGGGCAAGGAGTATTACAGAAAGTAGTGCTGAAAATGCATATTTAATACTTACAATGACAAAAGCACATAAAGATGCGGTTTTACACATGTTTGAGCAGACCCGGAATAAAACATATACACTAAAAGAGTTTATTGCCGATAAAAAGGTTAAGGAAAATGTCGGAGAGTACGATTTTTCCTTTGATATTCAGGACCCCTACGGAATGCCGGAGTTAGTATACATAAGGTGTGCCGAGGAGATAAAGGATGCTGTAGAAAGTTTGATTGCAAAGCTTGAAAAGTTCTAGAGGGATAACATGTGTCAATCTTTTTTATTATATAAAGTTCGTCTGTATGTTGAAGTGAAATGTAAAATTTTTATTACGTTCAATATAGAACTTTATTATCTTTGACATTGTTTTTTCAATGCTATAGAATATATAAATGGAGGAATTTATGAAAATAGGAATCGGAAATGACCATGCAGGACTTGGATTAAAAGAAGAGATTATGAGGTATCTTAAAGATAATAATTTTGATATTGTGGATTACGGAACCAACGGTACTGAATCTGTGGATTATCCCGATTATGGATTGAAGGTAGCACAAGCAGTTGCCGAAGGTGAGTGCGAAAGGGGTATTGTTATTTGCGGTACAGGGATAGGAATATCTGTTTCTGCCAACAAGGTTCCGGGAATAAGAGCGGCATTGTGTACCAATTGTTTTATGGCAAGGATGAGCAGGGAGCACAATGATGCCAATATACTTGCTTTAGGCGAGAGAGTGGTAGGAGCAGGTCTTGCACTGGAGATTATTGATGTCTGGCTGAAAACTGAGTTTGCTGGTGGAAGGCACCAGACAAGGGTTGAGAAAATTGCAGGTATCGAAAAAAAATGCAGATAAAGGGGAATACAATATGAATAATGTTTTTGTAATGGATCATCCTTTAATACAACATAAAATATCACTTTTAAGAGATAAGAATACACAGACAAAAGAATTCAGAGAACTGGTTTCTGAGATTTCCATGCTGATGGGATATGAGGTAACAAGGAATATGCCTCTTAAAGAAGTGGAATTGGATACTCCTGTCGGAGTTGCAAAGACAAGGGTTATTTCAGGTAAGAAATTGGGGATTGTGCCTATACTCAGGGCTGGTCTGGGTATGGTTGACGGAATGCTAAGGCTTTTGCCAATGGCCAGAGTGGGGCATATCGGTTTATACAGGGATCCGGATACATTAAAACCGGTTGAGTATTACTGCAAGCTTCCGGTGGATGCTGCGGAACGTGAAATTGTTATTGTGGATCCTATGCTTGCAACAGGTGGGTCAGCGTGTTCAGCTATAGAATACTTAAAAGAAAAGGGTATAAGCAGCATAAAGCTTATGTGCCTTATTGCTTCAACAGATGGGGTAAACAAGGTTAATGCCGAACATCCGGATGTATCTATATTTTGTGCGGCTATTGACGACAAGCTTGATGAACATGGATACATAATTCCGGGGTTAGGTGACGCGGGTGACAGACTTTTCGGTACCAAGTAGTTTAAAATATTCTGAAAAATTTGGGGGATAATGTTATGAGGCCATCCTGGGATGAATACTTTATGGAGATAGTTGAACTTATTAAAAGCAGGTCAACATGCATAAGACGACAGGTTGGAGCGTTGATTGTCAAGGATAAAAGGATTCTTGCTACAGGATATAATGGGGCTCCAATGGGTTGCAAGCATTGCAGTGAAGTGGGATGCTTAAGGGAAAAAATGAACATACCTTCAGGGCAAAGACATGAGCTTTGCAGGGCTATACATGCAGAGCAGAATGCGATTGTACAGGCTGCTTATTCCGGCACAAGCGTTTCAGGGGGTACACTTTATGTAACAAATCAACCCTGTGTGTTGTGTGCAAAAATGGCTATAAATGCCGGCATATTAAAGATAGTTTATAAAGGTGATTACCCTGATGAGCTTGCGATGGATCTTCTGAAAGAAGCTGGTATAAGAGTAGTGAAGTACGAAGCGGACAAAAGTCTGTAGAACGGAAAGTTTATCGGAACATTAAATAATGCCGTTTTAAAGGAAGGTGTTTTATATGTTTTATGAATATGTGATATTTTTCACTATTGCGTTTATTATAGCATTTTCTGCAACACCTGTTGCAAGGAAGATTGCTTTTGATATAGGAGCGGTTGATATTCCGAAAGATAAAAGGAGAATGCATGACAAGCCTATTGCCAGACTGGGTGGTTTGGCTATTTTTGCAGGCTTTATTGTTACTCTGATGTTCGGTATTATAATCGCGATTTCAAACCTTGGGGGAATACCTCCGAGCAAGCAACTTTTCGGTATGCTTGCCGGTATTTTTATTATAGTGGCTTTGGGTATAGTAGACGATATAAAACCGCTGGATGCCTGGCTAAAGCTGGGAGTTCAGATAATAGCGGCTCTTGTGGTTATTTTTGTTTCAGATACAAGGATAATGGTTCTTACAAATCCTTTTTCAGACTTGGGAGTGTCACCGCTGGTTGATTTTATATCCTATCCTGTAACTGTAATATGGATAATAGCTATAACCAATGCCATTAATCTGATTGACGGATTGGATGGTCTGGCCGCAGGGGTGTCATCCATATCGTGCCTGACACTGTTTTTTGTTTCCGCAATGATGTCGGAACCCATTACTGCAATGCTCACAATAATACTCGCAGGAGCAACGCTTGGATTTCTGCCTTATAATTTTAACCCGGCAAAAATATTTATGGGGGACACTGGTTCAACATTTCTGGGTTTCACTCTTGCTGTCATATCCATACAGGGAATGTTGAAATCCTTTACAGCCATATCTATTGCGATACCGCTTTTGGCTTTGGCACTTCCTTTATTTGATACTGTTTTTACCATATTGAGAAGAGCTGTTAATGGAAAGTCTATAATGCAGCCAGACAGAGGTCATTTGCATCACCGTCTGATTGATATGGGACTTAGTCAGAAACAGTCGGTTATTGTTATGTATACGGCAAGCGGAGCATTGGGGCTCTGTGCAATAGTGCTGGCTGATAAGGGAGTCTTAAGTGCAATTGTTCTTGAAATAATGGTAGCGGTGTTTGTAATCGCCGGGGCAAGGTACATGAGTGAAATAGGGGATGGGAATCCAAAACACGCTGATAAAAATGAGGTTAAAATGTCAGTGAGTGAAGTTAAAGATGCTGAAAATTAACTATTAAGCGAGGGGAATATAATTGACACGATTGAAAGTTATGACTGTTTTCGGTACAAGACCAGAGGCAATTAAAATGGCACCTTTAGTTCGGGAATTGAAAGAAAACGATAAGATCGAATCTATTGTTTGCGTTACTGCACAGCATAGGCAAATGCTGGATCAAGTGCTTGAATTGTTTGACATAGATGCGGATTATGACCTTGACATCATGAAGGAAAAACAGACATTGACAGATATAACAACTAGGGTGCTTATGGGCTTAAGCTCGGTTTTTGATGATGCGAAACCTGATATTGTTTTAGTACATGGGGATACGACGACAACCTTTGTGGGTAGCCTTGCTGCGTTCTATAAAAAGATAAGCGTGGGTCATGTTGAGGCCGGGTTACGGACTTATGAGAAGTATTTTCCATACCCTGAAGAGATAAACAGAAAACTCACGGGCGTTCTTTCCGATTTGCATTTTGCACCTACTGTAACAAATAAAAATAATTTGTTGAATGAAGGTATAGACCGGGGGAAGCTATATGTGACCGGGAATACAGTTATTGACGCAATAAAGACTACTGTCAAGGAAAATTACAGCTTTCAGAATGATAGGCTGAAGGACATAAATTTAAACGGAAAAAGGATACTGACCGTTACGGCACACAGGAGAGAAAACTTGGGTGAGCCTCTTTTCAACATTTGCAGTGCACTTAAAATTATAGCGGACAGTTACAGTGATGTAGAGGTGATATACCCTGTTCATTTGAATCCGGCTGTTCAGGAGGTTGCATCAAAAGTACTGGGTGGGCATCCGAGGGTTCATTTGATTGACCCCCTTGATGTGCAGGATATGCATAATCTTATGGGGAAATCCTATCTTATATTGACCGATTCAGGGGGACTTCAGGAGGAGGCTCCTTCATTGGGGAAACCCGTGCTTGTTTTGAGAAACGAGACGGAACGGCCTGAGGCTGTCAAGGCGGGAACGGTTAAGATTGCAGGAACCGATTGTGATAATATTGTTGCTATGACAAAGACTCTTCTTGAGGACAAGACAGAGTACGATAGAATGGCAAAAGCAGTTAACCCTTATGGTGACGGCTTTGCGTCTAAGAGGATTGTTAAGGCTCTCTTGTATGAATTCAAGCTTTCTGATCAGAGACCTGATGAATTCCATACCTGATAATCAAGTTGTAATTGTATTAAGGAAATTGAAGTGCGATATAAAATCTTTATCG
>CAYPCH010000056.1:0-23381 GCA_964409165.1 uncultured Oscillospiraceae bacterium
CAACAGTTTGGATTTGAGGATTTTCGGGTTCAAAGCCTTACATCTATCCGTGCCCTTAATACAATACTATCTCTTCTTATCGGACTTCTAGGTACTTTTGCAGAGAAACACAATGATAGTATTTTAGTTTTTCATATAATAGAATGTTCAAAAAGAATTTTTAACACACCCAAGTTTATCTTCTATGCACTTGGCGATGGTATTTTCAATATCTTAAAGAAAACTAAGGAAGGTATCCGATCATTCCTCGAAAAGACACCTCCATCACAGCAACTTGATATTTTCAAAGCCTTTAAGCTTAAAGATCCCTCAGCTTTTTGGTTTTGATTTTGGGGAAACTCAAATTATTTATTTCTAAAGAAGCTACAATATATTATTGGAATCAATAAAATTAAAAATCCCTATTGCACAAATAAAAAGCTTCGGGACATTGAGTCCCTAAGCTTTTTGCCGGATTTCCTTTCAGGAAATGGCACTAACAAAACTGAATACTCATCGAGGGTACTCAGTTTTGTTTATTTCGCTTATTGCAATCTTTTTATATGCTTGGAATTAACCCTAAAAAAGCTTGACAGAACAGGTCCTAGAACAGACAAACCTCCTATAAGAATCCAATCATTATAAGACAGTGATACGGTCTTAAATATCCCTTGAAAAACAGGTATGTATACAACACCTATTATCATTATCAACGAACAAATCACAGACAAAACCAAGGGTATATTGTTAAATAGGGGTATCTCAAAAATACTCTTTCTTTCCGATTTACACTCAAACACATGTATCAGCTGAGTAATTACCAGTGTTACAAAAGCGCCTGTTCTTGCGGTATGAATATCAGCGGTAAAATGCAATATGCTTATAAATACTGCCAAGGTGCTAAAACCTATCAAAACGCCTCTAAAAAGTATCAGGTTTAAAAGACCTTTGGAAAAAATGTTTTCTCCTGCTTCTCTAGGAGGTCTCATCATAATATCCTTTTCTGCGGGTTCAAGCCCTAATGCTATTGCAGGAAGTCCGTCGGTAACCAGATTGACCCATAGAATCTGGATGGGTAAAAGCGGAAGCGGAAGTCCAATAAGCATTCCTATAAACATTGTAAGTACTTCCCCGATATTGCAGGACAGCATATATCTTATAAACTTTCTTATATTGTTGTATATGTTGCGTCCTTCCTCAACAGCAGCCACAATAGTGGCAAAATTGTCATCAAGCAGAATCATGGAAGATGCTTCCTTTGTAACATCAGTACCTGTCAGCCCCATTGCAACTCCTATATCCGCTTCTTTAACAGCCGGGGCATCATTGACCCCATCACCTGTCATTGCAACAATATGTCCTTGTTTCTTCAGAGCCTTCACTATCCGGAGTTTGTGTTTGGGTGATACCCTTGCATATACTGATACTTTGCCCACTACCTCTCTCAAGCTTCTGTCATCCATTTGCTCAAGTTCTGAGCCTGTTATTATCCTGTCACCTTCTTGGGCAATAGTAAGCTCTTTTGCTATGGCACCTGCGGTTATCCTATGGTCTCCCGTTATCATAACCGTCTTTATGCCGGCAAGCTTACATTTTTGGACAGCTATCAAGGCTTCCTTTCTCGGAGGGTCTATCATCCCTATAAGACCCACAAAAACAAGGTCATTTTCAATACTTTGGGGTTTGTATATCTTGGAATCAAGTCTTCTGAATGCAACTGCCAACACCCTTAAAGCTCCTTTTGCCATATCATCATTGATTTTCAGTACTCTTTGTGCCTCATTTTTTGTAAGATCCACTATCCCACTCTCTGTATAAATCCTGTTGCACTTTTCAATAATTACATCGGGAGCGCCTTTTGCAAATACAAAGGTTTCTCCCTTTTTATTATCACATATGACTGACATACATTTTCTATCCGAGTCAAAAGGGACTTCATCTATCCTGAAATATTTCTCATTCAATTCTTCCTGAATTAAACCGCCTTTTGCCGCTGCAACCAAGAGAGCCGCTTCTGTGGCTTCTCCTCTAAGCTCCCATTTTTCCTGCCTTGAAAATATGGATTTGACCTTGTCAAAGGAATTTTGGCGCCTCTGCTTTGCTCTTGTCATTGAAGCGTTGTTACAGATAGCACTTATCTCAAGGGCAAACCTCAAACTCCCTTTACTCTCAGTGTTCACTTTTTTCGTATCTGATATAAATTCTCCTTCACTGCTTAAAGAACTTCCTGTCACCTCTGTAATGCTGTTACCTGAATAAATCTTCCTTACAGTCATTTTATTCTCTGTCAGAGTTCCTGTTTTATCGGAGCAAATGACACTTGCACACCCTAGCGTCTCAACCGCAGGAAGTTTTCTTATAAGTGCATTCCTCTTAAGCATTCTTTGAACTCCCAACGCAAGGGCAATAGTAACTATTGCAGGAAGCCCTTCAGGCACCGCTGCAACTGCCAGACTTATACCTGCAAGCAGCATCGTAAAAAGCTTCTCTCCTCTTAATATACCGGTAGCAGAAACTATTGCACAGATAACAAGACAGCCGTATACAATGAATTTACCAAGATGATTAAGTCTTTTTTGCAGAGGAGTTTCTTCACTTTCAATATTTTGTATCATGTCGGCTATTTTTCCCATTTCCGTGTTCATTCCGGTTGCACAGACAATTGCCTTAGCCCTTCCGCTAGTAATAATAGTGCCCATATACACGGAGCTGTCTTCATCTCCGATGCGGGAATTCTTTTTATTGTCAACTCCAACCCTCTTCTCTACCGGAACCGACTCACCTGTTAAAAGGGATTCGTCTGCCAAAAGGCTTAATGCTTCTACCAGCATTGCATCCGCTGGTGTTCTGTCACCTGCCTCCAATACTATCAAATCTCCAGGTACAATTCTTTCGGCCTGAATTTCAACAGTCACGCCGTCTCTTACAACCTTTGCTGTTGGTGCTGCAAGTCCTTTTAATGCCTCCATGGTTTTCTCTGTTCGGAATTCCTGAACAAAACCTAAAACCGCATTCATTGCAACAATAGACATAATTGTAATTGCTTCGGTTATTTCCCCCATAAACAAGGAAACCAAAGTTGAAGCCAGTAGTATCAATACCATGAAATCTGTAAATTGATCCAAAAGAATCTGAAATACGGAAATTTTCTTTTTCCCCGTCAAAGTATTAGGACCATGCTTCTCATATTCTTTTCTTGCTTCCTTTTCGCTCAGTCCGTCAAGGAACCTGCTTTTCTTATTGAAATTCTGAAGAATCGTTTCCTGAATACTCAAAACCACCCACCCCTTTATTTGCGCCCTGTGTCAAAATTACGCCATAAGTAATAATTGCAACATCACTTTCACTTTTAACTTGTTCTATTTAGCATCAAGCAAACTCTATGCAAAATAGCAGCGAAAGTTATATTTTCACCAGCAACAATCTTTTGATTTGTGTACATGGCTCATCACAATCCTATTTCTATTCAGATTTTTATTTAAATAGACCATTTTCATTTCACTCCAAGAGACCCATAAAAAAATTGAGCACCCATCGAGGGTACTCAATATATATAAAGAATATGTCATATAAAACTCAATTCAAAATACTGCGAATCTCTTCCATCAGCAATAAATTCTTTTTGTTTGCCCAATAACCGATATTATAAACATGAGCATTAATAATGATTTTCCCAGTCCCGCCTAAAACAATAACTTATATTTTATGCATCAATCTGAGCCAAGAACCATTATTGAGTCAATGTATGGGTCGGCAGCACCTTGTAACTGACACCTTTGCTCTTTTAATATTTTAATATAATCCACTATCTCCTCGGTTATTCTTTCACCCATACATATAACCGGTATGCCCGGCGGATAAGCCATAACCATTTCGCCTGAAATTTCCCCTACCGAACTCTCAAGGGGCACCTTCTTTTTCTGACTGTAAAACGCGTCTCTAGGCGAGACTATCATTTTAGGGTTCTGAGGTATATATACTGTCTTTGCATGTTCAATAACCTCTGTTTTTGACGCAATGTCCTTTAATGCATTAATAAGTGTTGCCATATTCTCTTCTTTATCACCTAAACTTACAATAGCCAGAATATTATTCATATCTGAAAGCTCAATCTGTATATTATACTCTTTACGGAGTTTTGCTTCCATTTCATACCCTGTATATCCTAAACCGGAGACATTTATGCCGAGCTTGGTTTCGTCAAAATCAAAACAGCCCGGTGTGCCTACAATTTCTTTTCCAAACGCATAAAGTCCTTCAATTTTATTGATTTCATCCCTTGCCATCCTTGCAAGATTCAAAGCTTCTTCAAGCAGATTGCTTCCTTCTGTGGCAAGCTGTTTTCTGGCAATATCCAGAGAACACATCAAAAGATAAGATGCACTTGATGTGTAAGTCAAATTAAGTACTTGTTTTAGTTTTTCAGGCGCTACCATATTTCCCCTTAAAAGCAACACAGAGCTTTGAGTCATTGATCCGGCAGTTTTATGGATGCTCGCAGCACTCATATCTGCCCCAACCTCCATAGCAGTCAATGGGAAATCGTTATGAAAAGACATATGTGCACCGTGCGCCTCATCTACAAGAACCGTCATTTCATGCCTGTGTGCTATCCTCACGAGGGACTTCAGGTCAGATGCAGCGCCGTAATAAGTTGGATTTATAATAAAAACAGCCTTTGCATGTGGATTTTCTTTAATCGCCTTTTTCAGGCTTTCTTCCGTTATACCCATTGCAACACCCAGCCTATCGTTAATCTCTGGCTGAAGATACACCGGCATCGCCCCGCTGAGTATAATTCCTCCGATAGTGGACTTATGAGCATTTCTTGGAATTATAATCTTTTCGCCCGGTTCTACCGCGCTCATTATCATAGCCTGAACACCGGCAGTAGTTCCGTTTACCAAAAAAAAAGCATGCTCAGCTCCGAATGCCTGTGCCATAAGCTTCTCGGATTCATAAATAACTCCGGTAGGGTTATTTGCAAAATCCAGATCCTCCATGCCGTTTGCATCCATTTGAAGCGCCCGCTCACCTATATACTCTCTAAGCTCCTTAAGTCCTGCTCCCTTTTTATGACCAGGAACATGAAACGGTATTACATTGTTATCAACATAATTTTTAACTGCATCAAACAGTGGTGTTTTTAACTGATCCAACCTCGCCAATCTCTATCCCTCCTTATTACTTATTTATTATATTTTCTTTAAAAACAAATAATAAACAAGTGAATTATAGGGGATAGAACTCAAAAAGTCAAATACTTTTTACTCTTCAAAAACTTTCTGTACGCCTTTTATTCCCTGAAGGTCGCCTATTACATCTTGCCTTGACGAAGTACCGGGTATCTTGAGTAAAAATCGGATTGATACCTCTTCTTCATCATCTTCAGTTGCAAAATTAATCTTTTTTATTGTTATATTGTGCTTTCCAAGTATGGTGCCTATAGCTCCTATTTGACCTGGTAAATTCTGTGCTTTGATATGAAGAACACTTAAGCGGTCTTTCTTAGTAAAATACTTTTCAAGTTTTTTAAGAACAATCAATGTTATATATATAATTATTGCAGCAAAAAGAGCACCTTCATAAAACCCTATGCCTGCAGCAATTCCAACACAAGACACTGCCCAAAGACTGGCTGCTGTTGTTAGCCCGCGCACACTTGCTCCTTCACGTATTATTGTCCCTGCTCCTAAAAAACCTATTCCGCTTATGACTTGTGCTCCAAGACGTGCTGGATCAATATTGGTCTGATATCTATACTTTTCGAAAATATACTCTGAGGTAACCATTACAAGAGCAGCGCCTACGCAAACCAGAATATGTGTCCTGAATCCCGCAGGCCTGTTTGTGTTTTCCCTTTCATAACCGATTATTCCTCCAAGAACACAGGCAAGTATCAGTCTAAATAATACAATAATATAAAAATTACTATAAAAAATACTAAAGAGATTATTCATGATTTTCACTCCATAAACCGGTCTTTAAGTATTTGTTTCTCAATCTTTTCAATATTATTAAAAATTGTTGCAAATTAATCGCACCTGCTCAATGAAGTAAGGTTAAGAGGTGCTCAAGGAATCTATTCCTCTTTGTGTCTTTTTATCTTCTGTTTCCTTGCAACAGCCTTCACCTTCAGAAATACGCGATTCTAAATTTGAAGCATCAAAAATCTTTTTGGTAATAATTTCTTTCATAACTTCTATGTCTTCTTCAATTTCAAAATTTTTCTTAATCTCATTTAATAAGGATATGTCAGATAGGTTTGCCATGTCAATATCCATACAGCTGTCCTGGTTGCACAATCTAAACATAGCTTTATATTCATAATGATCCTCGGTAATGTTCAAATTAACAATCTTAAGATCTTTACTCAACATATTTTCCCCCCCAATTCACTTAATTTGTCCATAGTTCTATTTTCTTTATCGACAGATGCATTTTTTATCTTACCCATTTTGAATACACCATAAACAAAATCTTTATTGCATTCAATATAAAAAGGGTAAAATTAATTTTTTTAAGAAATATATGGAACATTTTTTCTTTTATTTAAGTCTAATTTCTTATATAATATAAATATGCAAATAAGCATTATAATGACTCTATAATCTATTACATTAAGCAGACTAATTGAAGAGCGATGTAAAATCTTTATCGCATTCAATACATTAATAAATTTAAAAAAAGGGGGAATGAAATTATGTTAAGAAGAGCAGCCACCAGTCTGGTTATTTTATCAATGCTGGTAACATTTCTGACATCAGGTTATTCTTTTGGGGCAGACGCATATCCAAGAAACGGTTTTCACCTTTCTGTATTGGAGTCCGACTCAACGGGGATAGCAGTTGACACCGAGTTTATTCTTGAAACCCAACAGAATTTCACATTAAGTGAGGTAAGGCAATCTTTTTCAATTGATGGAGAACCTGCACCTCTGATTGAAGAAATGGACAAAAACCTATTTAGTATTAATCTTTCAAGGCCTCTTTTAGAAAACAGCATTTATACTTTCCGCATGAAAACAGACATTGAAACCACCTGGGTGTTTCAGACACGAACCTCATTTAAGATTATCAGCTCACTTCCTTCTGACAAATCAGTAAATGTACCTTTAAATTCAGGTATAGAAATAAACTTCAGCCATGAAAACTTTAGCAACATTGAAGATTTTTTTGAAATCACTCCACATGTTGAAGGAAGATTTGAGGTTCATAAAAAAACAGCAGTATTTGTACCCGACAGGCTTAAAGAAGCAACATTATATATCATAAAAATTAATAAGGGCATTAAAATCAATAACACCGACAGAACCATAGAAGATGATTATGTTTTTTCCTTTGAAACTGAAACTCTGACTCCTTCTAGTAACGAGCCGTATATTTCCATGAATTATCAGAGTTACATTTATGATTTTACTTCTTCCGAAAAACCTGAAGCTACCTTAAATTATTATACATACAATAGAAGCAACAACTCTTACACTACTCCTATGATTTCACTTCATTCTGAGGTTTATGCCTTCAGGGATTTTGATTCTTTTTTTGAAGCAATTGAAAATAAAAGTTCAGTTCCTTCCTGGGCAAACTTAAGTCATTCTAAAAACCTGGTTTCTGTAGAAAAACTGGACAAGGTACTGGAATTTGACCAGATAATAAATGAAAACAAACAATATAGTGGAAGTGCAATAATCACAGTTCCTCAAAACCTTCCTGTCGGATATTATGTTCTTGAAAGTACTTGGCAGGACTTCAGACTTCAGACATTTTTACAAATTACAAATAACGGTATTTACATTACAAAGAGCACTACTAAAACCATCGTATGGCTGAATGATCTCGAATCACAAGCACCAATTAAAGGAGCAAATATACGCTTCACAGACAGTGAAGGCTCATTTTATTCCGATTCGGAGGGTGTGGCTGTCTTTGATACTCCAGTTAAAGCGAAATCAGATACAGCATATTGGTATTATAGCAGAGAATATTTGATTATAACACCACCCGACGGCAAACCATCTATACTTGACTGCGTTTCATATAATCAAAGAACCTTGGACTGTTACTGGGATTACTTCTTTACAGACCGGAACATGTACAAGCCCGACGATACAGTCAATATATGGGGTTTTATAAAAAACAGGTATGATGACGAAAAAATAAACTATCTGACGCTTGAAATAAATCAAGGATACTCAAGTAGCGGTATTCCCATATTAAAACAAAACATTGACGTTAAAAACGGTTTTTTTGAATCTGCCGTAAATCTTCCAAATCTTACCCAAGGATACTATTATCTTACCCTTAAAAAGGATGATACTGTTGTAGTAAATAGCTATATAAGAGTATCTGACTATATTAAACCCTCTTATAAAATGGATATTACCAAAGGTAAAGAAGCCTTTTTCCTAGGTGAGGATGTGGATTTCAAAGTTAATACTGCTTTCTTTGAAGGAACTGGCGTACCCAACTTGAAAGTCAATTACACAATCACCAATTCTTCTCCCAATAAAAGCCTCATAAGCAGTGAAAGCTCAACAGACGCTCTGGGAAATTTAAATCTCAAGTACACACCTTCATTTTCAGAAACTGCGCAAGGAGAGCAGTATGTCAGCATAAGTGCTCGTGCATTGCTTCCTGAAAGCGGACAAATACAAGCCAATAACAGAGCAAGGGTTTTTGTAAATGACATCAGCGTTAAGGCTCTTGGTGAAATCATAAATGGAAAGGGAACTATAAATGCAAAGGCAAATAAAATAGTTCTTGATCGTTTAAACGACGGAACTGCCAAAAGTAGCACGGACTATCTCGGTGCTCCTGTCAATGGCAAGGAGTTTAAATGTACAGTATACAAAAACACTTGGAGAAGGCACGAAAACGGCACATACTATGATTATATCAGCAAACTGACTTATAAAAGATACCGCTATGAACTGGTCTCCACTCCTGTACAGTATTTTTCAATGATTTCATCCGCGGACGGCAATGCTTCCTACGTATTTGATGCCCCTAAAATTGAAGACACCTACTATTCTGCGGAAATAACCTGTGTTGATGATAATGGCAGAAATATGCTTTTCAAGGTTTATCTTGGAGAAAAACTCGAATATTCAACATATGAGAGCAGCAGCTACCGTCTTGAAAGCGAAAAATATGAATATGGGCTGGGTGAAACAGTTGAGCTTGACTTGAAATATGGAAAAGATCCTCTGCCTAAAGGAAAGTATCTATATATAAGAGCTCAAAACGGAATATTTGAGCACACAACATCAGATTACTCTCATTACTCCTACAGGTTTGACGAAAGGGACATTCCGCAAGCTGAAGTAAGAGCAGTATATTTCAGCGGAAAAGGCTATGCATCGGCAGGTAGAAATATAATCTATAAGTCATCTGAAAGACAGCTCTTTATAGAAGCAAAGGCAGACATGGATACATACAAGCCCGGAGATACTGCTTCCATACTACTTAGTGTAAAAGATATAAGCGGAAGACCTGTAAAAGCATCTGTCAATGTGAGCATTGTTGACGAAGCTTTCTTCAAACTTTCTCAACAGAACGTTGATACTTTGGCATATCTTTATAATTATGTGAATTCAGGGCTATATTTTGAAGGGCGCTCCCACTACAATAAATACTACATAGGTATGGACGATAGAAAAGATGAGCCTATTCCTGCAACCTGGGGTGAAAACTCTCCTCCGTCCATAGGAGGTGGAGGAGGTTCCTCTGAAGAAATCCGTGAAGATTTCAAAGACACTGCCCAATTTCTAACTGTTGAAACAGATAGTAGCGGTACAGCAGAAGTAAGCTTCAAACTTCCAGACAACATCACTTCCTGGAGGGTTACCCTTTCAGCATTATCAACCAACCTGTACGCTGGAAACAGTATTATAAATATGAATGCATCGCTACCATTTTTTATAAATTATAGTTTTAATACAACATACCTTGAGGGAGATAAACCCGTAATAGGTGTAAATGCCTATGGCAACGGACTTAAGGAAGGCGATAGTGTAATGTTCGAGATATCTGATTACTCAAAGCCTGATAGAAAAGTTACTGTTGAAGGGAAAGCTTTTGAAAGGATAAACATTCCTTTCTGGGCTCTTGAGGAGGGAAATCATGACCTTGTAATCAGGGCATATACCTCAAAAGGGCTGTCCGATGCTGTAAAACATTCTATTAGCGTTGTAAAATCCTACTACCAGATTGAAAGAGCAGAGTATTATGACCTTGCTTCCGGTATAAATATTGCAGGCGGAAGCTTCGGCAATACTAACCTTGTTTTCCATGACAGAAGCAAAGGTATGTTCCTGTCACAGCTTATAAACCTTTACTATTCTTCCGGTAACAGAATAGACCAAGTAGTTTCAAAATACATAGCTTACCAGTTGATATTGGAGCATTTCAAAGATGATGTAAACATTACTGAAATTGTAGAACCATCTCTTGCACAATATCAGAAGGAAGGCGGCGGTCTGTCACTCCTTCCATACTCAAGCAGCGACTTGGATATCTCTACCAAACTTTCGTTATTCGCAAAAGATTTGGCAAATAATCAGAACCTAAAAAATTATTTTTCCAGCTTTTTAGATCACAGTAACAATAATGAAAAAATAAAAGCCTTGTACGGACTTTCTGCAATGAAGGAACCGGTACTATTAGAGCTTAACAAAATTTCCCTACTTGATAACTTAAGCGTTATGGAGCTTATTTATCTGGCACTTTCCTATTGCGAACTTGGTGATCTTTCTAAAGCAGAACAAATTTACGATGAAAGAATATCAGACTACATAGAAAAATTTGACCCTTACTTCAGAGTCAATACCGGCTATGATAAGGATGATATACTTGAAGCAACCTCTTTGTGCTCTGTTCTTGCTGCTAGACTTGAAAAGGCTGAAAAAACAGGTTTATATGAGTACTGTTCAAGAAACTACTCCACAGATATACTTCTTAGTACTGAAAGGCTGATGTTTATTTCAAATGAAATCGGTAAAGCAGAAAAAACAGCTTCCTCCTTCACCTATAGTTTTAAAGGTGAAGAAAAAACCGTATCTCTTGGTAACGGTCGTTCCCATTATATCACTCTTTTGTCCGATCAACTAAAAGACCTTGCAATTAAAGACGTTCAAGGAGATATTTCAGTCGTATCGATATTTAAGGAAGATATTCTTGAAATAAATAATGTGGATAGGGATATTTCCATCACAAGGTCATACAGCCTGGCCGATGGTTCACCTGCCACATCCAATTTCAAACAGGGTGACATAGTAAAGGTCAGACTAGAATGGAACATCAAACCGCAGGCATTCGACGGAATTTACGAAATAACCGATTATCTGCCCTCAGGCTTAAAGCCCAATAACTCTTATATGAACTGTGAAGGTCAAAAAGTAAGATTTTATATTTACAACAGTGACTACTGGAGATCCCAAAACTATATTGAATACAATGCAAGAGTTATAAGCCCCGGAACTTATACTGCACAAGGTCCCATTATTCAGGGTAAAACCTCACGGGATAATATCAACAACGGAAAATCTGAGATTATAAATATAGATGCTTCCGGTGATATCTCAAATCCGCTAGAAATAACGCCCCCTCCTTCACCAACTCCTGATGATGGAACAGTCTTAGGGGATCTCAACAAGGACTCAAGTGTTAATTCCACCGACTATGCATTGCTTAAAAGATATATCCTCGGAACGGTAACTGATTTAGCTGTTCCAATTTACAAAGCAGATTTTAACGGTGACGGCTCAGTAAACTCAACCGATTTTTCCCTTCTGAAGCGATATCTGTTAGGACTGATAAGGGAGTTCCCGGTTGAAAACATGTAGGTTTTGAATTTAAAATTATTTGGGGGCAGATGTATATTTGCACATTTTAGTGTCAATACTATAAATGACCTCACAAAATACATTTTGACCCCCTTTTACGTGCTCAGCTTTTAAGCTTGAGCATGTTTTTTTTAAGGCCATTTCCTGAAAGGAAATCCGGCAAAAAGTTTCGGGACTCGATGTCCCGAAACTTTTTATTAGGCCTCTTGGAGTGAAATGAAAGAGGCAAAATTGAGTACCCTAGATAGGTACTTAATTTTTTTAGGAAAGAAAAAGAATAAGAGGGTTATATTTTTATAATAATATAACCCTCTTGGATTTTTTACTTTATGATTTCTTAACTATTAACTCAACTTTCCCACTTTAACACTATAAAAACTATAGATTTGTAATGCTAATAAACACTAGTTCAATGGAAATTCAGTCAGCAGACCCAATAAAACCTTTTTCATAATCGCATAATCTGTTGAATTTACTGAGCCGTCTCCGTTTACATCTGCATTGCTTTGCGGTACACTCAATTCAATGCTACCAAGAATAACTCTTTTTAGTATGGCATAATCTGTTGAGTTTATCATTTTATCACCATTCAAATCACCTTTTTGATCTCCCGGGTCTATAACCGGAGGAGTTGTCACCGGAGGGGTTGTTACCGGCGAAGGTGTCGAAGGAGTTGTGCCATCCGGCTCAATGCCACCTACAAGAACACCATCATCATAAACACATATATTATCTGTCTTCATAGGAGTCCCTGTCCAGTTGTCATCTTCAATATTAAGACCTATATGACTCCAGTCGTCAGAAGGATCCCAGTAGTTCTGCCATGCATATGTACCAAGTGCAAACTGATACTTTTTATTGGAATTGGCAATTACATAATCATCCCATGCTATCTCAACATAATAGATTTTGTCCTTGTATTTGTGAGGACCTGTAAGCACACCATCATATTCGGTTTCTGTTTCCGCTTGGTCATACAACTGTCTCAATTCAATACTATTAGGCTCAAGAGATGTCATCCCTGTAGAATCAAAATAATACCTTACAGAAATGTTCTTGGATGTTTTTCTTACATTCGAACATACATACAAAGTTATCTCAGTAGCTTTTGGTCCGTCATCCTGTACTATATCAACACCAAATGCCTCTACCCAGTATGCAGAACCTCCTGGTTCATCAGGATCTTCAATATTAACTATCGGGGGAAAATCAGGGGTAACCTTCATGGAAGAATCCCCAAAGTATCTGTAAAGACCTGCACATGCTCCAACAAATGCGGCGTTATAATCTATTGTAACTTCATTGTAGATATAGTCGGATGTTTTGTCTATATGCTCGTCATTTACACCGGGGCCACCTACCAATGCACCATAAAGTACAAATTTGTGAGCATCCGGATCTTCACATTTTGACAAGCCGGAAGCAGCCCTATGATGCGGAAATTTAGCCGCTATATCGTTGTATCCTACTATATAGCAAACATTTGCAGGATTATCACCCATCAAGTAGTCCATTTGCGACTTTGCCCATTCACCGTATTTCGATGGCTTATCTCCATGATGTTTGTCATAAACAACAGCTAAAAACTGTGTAGCAGTATTATACCTTGCAGAACCCCACTGGTTAAGGAATGAGTACCCCCCCGGTGTTATGGTCACTGTTTGACCGCTCATCCAATTATCAACAAGTTTTGCAATCTGGCTCCAGAAGTCTATTTCTTCATAAGGACTCTTGTTGGCAGCCTCCCTGTATCTGTTTTCAAATTCTTCTCCATCACTGTCATATAAATCATTTATTTCACCCATAAGGCATGCTGTACCTGCCCAAACATCGTTCCAGCAATGTGTCCAGCAGGAAGGTGCATAATAGTCATAGTATTTAAATATTTCATCCAGATAATGATCGTCCTGAGTTGCCAGATAAAGCCATGCAGCTGCCCAGCAGTAATCATCCTCCCACTTTGAAGAGGTGTAATAACCCTTAGGTCCATCTGAATTAGTATCTTTATCATTTTTTTGTGCAAATTCAAACATAGCTATTGCATATTTAAGGTTTTCTTCTGCATATGCCGGATCTTCATCCTTGAAGTTCATGTAATTTGCTACAAGAGAGGCTGCTGCTGATGTTACACAGTCAGTCGAAGGAAGATCCTTTGTAGCAAACCATCCTCTTCTGAACATTTCATCAACTTCAGGTGCATTCCAGTACGCATGGTCAATATCACCGTCACCTACCTGATAACAAAACGCCACCATTTCGCCAGACTTATCCAGATATGTGCATTTCATAAAATAATCGTTAAAATATCTTAAGATTGTTTTAGCATGGGTATCCTGTCCTGTGGCTTCATACTGCTCTCTGAACTCATAGAATGCCCATCCTAATGTTGAGCCTGAATATGCTTCCGGCATACCAAATTTTACATGGTCTCCTGCATCATGGAAACCGCCTGATACATCAAGCATTCCGTTACCGTCAGGGTCAAGCACACTTTTGTACTGACTGATAAAACTCGCCGACATATTGGTGTTTTCAGGGTCGAGAGGAAGCTCTGCATCATAGATATGACAATCGCTTCTCCAGTTATACAGACCGTTTTCTTCAACTCCTATACCACACATGTTTGCATCATAAAAAAACTGAGAATACTGCAATGCTTTTGCGTAATTAAATTCCACACCAGCAGCATTACTTACCGTTCCTACGGAAATAATGGAAGCAATAACTGCAATGCTGACAATCAATGCTACCGCCTTCCTTGTAAAAACTTTTCCCTTCTTCATTGTATCCCTTCCTTTCGAAATCTTTTAATATTTAATTACTTAAATACTTAATTACTCAACTTTCCCACTTATAGTATTTTGAGGCTCTGGTTGCTCACAAGTTAAGGGCAAAAAGTTTACTTTTTGACCGCGGTGAGCAATGCTACGTTAGTGGCAAAGAGCCCATAAATACTGTGGGAAAGTTGAGTTAATTACTTTAATATTTATCCAAAATGTTTGCACAAAGTCAAACACTTTAATTACTCTCTTCCCTATTCGTTAACAGGAAAATCAGTTATAAGCCCAAGCAGATATTTTTTCATAATAGCATAGTCAGTTGAATTCACTTCGCCGTCTCCGTTCAAATCTCCATTGAATTGAGGTACACTCAATTCAACAGTTCCAAGAATATACCTTTTTAATACCGCATAATCAGTTGAATTTATAAGTTTATCACCATTCAAATCTCCGTATTTGACTCTCGGATCATCTGTTATTGGAGGTATAGTTGGTGTTACCGGCGGCGGTGTTATAAAACTTGAAACAGGATATATTTTAAGGTCTGGAAGCTCATCTAAGGTTATACAGTACTCGCTCTTATACATTTCTATAACCCATTCGACAGGATTATTCTGTTCACCTGTAAGCCACCAGCCGTACCATGGACAAAAATAAAGCCAACCCGCCATTTCATCCTGAAGATTTGAAACTCGTGGAATTGTATCATTTTCAGTCATGGCCACCATCTTTTTCCCATCAGTAAGCTGTACAAGATTAAAGAAAGTAGATGATATTGCGCTTCCGTTAGGCAGACCGTCCTTGGCATTGTACTTATCATAACCTACAATATCAAGAACATCATCACCCGGATACCAAGAAGGTGAGGTTGCGTAATCATAGGAAGTCCATACCCATATAAGATTATTCAGCTTGTGTTCATTTGTGAATTTGTCATAGAGAAGCCTATAGAGCTCAACACAAGGTTCAGGACCTTCTGCACCCCACCAGAACCATGCACCTTCCGCTTCATGAAGCGGTCTAAATAATACAGGGACTCCAGCATCTTGAACCTGTTTAAGTTTTTCAGCCATAAAATCTATATCATTGAGCAGTGCTTTATTTTCTGCTGTTCCCGACTTCAAAGCTTTTGATATGCTGAAAGTAGTGCTTTCAGTGTAAAAACTGTCATCTGCCTTCTTTCCTATATCCCCGGGCGAAAACCAGTGCCAGCATAATGCAGGTATTCCATTCTTTTCATCGTACCACTCTATAAGGCGTTCAGCACATAGGTCATCCCATACCAAGCCGTTTCCTCTGTAATTCATAAAATCAAAGCCCCTTACAGCAGGCATCTTTCCCGTCTTTTCTTTTATATAAGTAAATTCAGCCTCGGAACCCTCATAATTATGGGAACCACAAAGTTCCTGCTGACCGGAAAGTATATGCTTTCCGTAAACGTCTGCAAGGTAACTGATAAGAGCTCGCGCCTCTTTTGTAGCATTTGGATTCACCAGCGTTTTATTGCCTTTAAGGTTTGTAAGGCTTTCATCGGCAGGTTTAACAATCAGATAGTCAAAGAAGGTATATCCCCAATAGGCTTCAAACTCAATATCATTTGTGCCTTTGTCAAGTTTTACAACACCCGCAGACATCTCTTTCCAACTAAGTGTATACGGAAAACTTACCTCTCCTTGGTTAGAACCATTTACATTAAGATACTGCACCTTTTTGTTTTTGTCAAAAGGCTGGGCATAACGTACAACCAATTCATAAAGTCCTGCTTTGTCAATTTCGACATTAACCGAAGTGCTTGTTCCCTTCTGTCCGATAAAAATGCATGTAGCCCCGCTCAGGTCAAAAGTTAATCCGTCATCGGTTTCACCTACATAGTCGATATGGGTCTCAGCCCCTTGGTGAACCCCTTTCTCGAATTCGTACTTGACCCCTTCTGATGTAGCGCCTACCATATTGAAAAATGGTATGGCAAACACCTGTGCAACCAAAGCTATAGCTAAGAAAACCTTTAGTACGGTTTTCTTATTCATAAAAAACTCCCCCTTTTTCTAAAGTTATATTAATCACGAAAATGATTCTACATTGAAAAAATTAATTTTCGTGATGTTGCATTAAGGAAATTGAAGTGCGATGTAAAATCTTTATCGCATTCAATATATATTAAAAAATTTGTTTTTCTTTATGTTTAGTTAAACTTACTCTTATCATCTCTTATATAATTCAAATAAGCGGTTAATGGGCTTTATCATAGAAAAGTAAATAGAGTGGAACGAAATATGTCTATAAAACATATAGAATAAGAACTTCACAATCCAGATTTTTTGATGGGTTTATGCTACCTTTTCAACTTGTACTTTTCTCTGCAATAACAGTTTTATTTGTTATAAAGTATTTTTTTATTGCTTTGCATCCCCCCGTAAAAAAAGATATAATTATACTTTCATTTTACTACATTTTCGCATGCCTTACAATTAGTTTATTCGTCATTTTAGTTTCCTTAATAATTAGTTTTAGTATCAATTTCAATATCAGCATATTAATTATTGCAATTACATATGTTTTAATTTGCCAAAAACACATATAATATTTGACCTGCATATTTTAACATTTACATTATCTAATAAATCCGACACATGTGGAAATAATATTGTATTGGTATTTGATTCTCATTTGCTTAGGAGGGTGTTTTTTTGCCAATTACTGTAGTTGTTATTATACGGTCAACAATTTCGTTTTTTATGCTATTGTTTCTTGTCCGTCTAATGGGTAAGCAACAGGTCGCCCAATTGACTTTTTTTGATTATGTTGTAGGAATCACCATCGGCTCTATCGCATCAACCCTCTCTGTGCAAGTGAACGAGAATACTCTAGCCACCCTTGTAGGGATGGTCACATGGACAACCTTAGCTATTTTATTGGCAGTGTTGGGAATGAAAAGCGTATGGGTGCGCAATGTTTCGGGTGGGAAAGCAACCGTTGTCGTCCAAAATGGAAAAATACTTGAAAATAACCTGAAACGTATTCGTATACCAATAGATGAATTAAATTCAGAGCTTCGAACCCAAGGAGTATTTAATCTATCAGACGTAGAATTTGCTATGTTTGAACCCGGAGGTAAAATCAGTGTACAAAAAAAATCTCAAAAGCAACCATTAACTCCAGGTGATTTAAATATCCCTACCGAGTACGACGGACTGCCAACAAATTTGATAATTGACGGCAAAGTCCTGATTGATGCTCTACATTCGTTAAGCCTTTCAAAGGCGTGGCTATATCATCAGTTGGGAAAACAAAACATACATGATGCTTTCGAGGTTTCGTTAGCTCAGTTGGATACGAAAGGAAATTTGTATGTTGATCTAAAGGGTGACAACCCCTACTATATAATTCCAACAACCAACTGAATTTTGAGGAGGGATAGTTTTTGATGAAAAAAACCTTTTATTTGATACTAATTGCAGTTGTTTTATTATTTACCTGCTCCTGTGCACTCCTTCAAAAACCAATAGATAATCGAACCGGATTTTCAAATCATCTCAAGCAAACTGAAAACAATATCCGGAGTGAAGAATGGGAAAAAGCAAAATCAAGTCTTGATGAATGCATAAAAGCTTGGAAAAAGGTAAAACCATTGCTTCAAATAGATATTGACCATGATTATGTTAATAGTATGGAAGAAGATTTCATAAAGCTGGATGGCTACATTGATTGCAAGGAAAAAGCAGATTCTCTGGCAACAATACTATTGGTTGAGGATACTTGGAAGAATATCGGCTCATTATAACACAACTTGTTGTTGCAGTAAATTGTTATTTTATTAAGTATCATTTACAGTTCTTTCAAAAAACGCAACCTTACAATTAAAGTCATTTGCCTGGCTATCTAATCTTGACTAATTAGCAGAAAATCAAATATAATCTTTATATAGCCACTTTTTTTATATAGCTACTTTTTATGTAGATAATTTTTATATAATTGCTTTTTGCATAGTTGCTTTTTATATAGACATTTAGAGCTGTTTTTTATATAACTTATATGAAAGTCAGAAATATATGCAATTGAATTTTTTTGTTAAGGGGAGTTGTTTATAATGTCAAAAAAGTCAAATCTCTATTTGGGTGTTCTTTATTTTTTGTTAGTATCACTGTCACTATTTGTACCATCTGAAAAAGTATATGGCGAAAATTCCAATCCATCTAATTACAAGGTATTTATACTTGCAGGTCAATCAAATATGGCAGGAGTGGGAATGAATCATGAACTTCCTACTAAATACCTTGATGTCCAGGAAAATGTCAAGATATATGCCGAAGGTACTGTTGAATCTTCTTTAAAAGGAGCATGGAGCCAGTTGCGTCCCGGATTCGGAAGCGGTTCCGGCTGTTTCGGTCCTGAATTGACCTTTGGAAGAGATATGTCAGCAAAGTATCCTGACAGTCAAATTTTTCTGATTAAATGCGGATGGTCCGGAACATCATTACAGGGTGATTGGCGTCCCCCTAGTGCAGGCGGAACTACCGGCGCGCTTTATACGCACTTGGTGGCAACAGTTAATGAGGCGTTGGCAGCTCTTGATAAAAATATTGGATATGAGCTTTCAGGTATGTGCTGGATGCAGGGTGAATCCGATGCTTGCAACATATACCCTGCAAATGAATACGAAAGCAGCTTGACCGCCTTTATTAACGATGTCAGAAAAGAATTTCAAGCTCCTGCAATGCCGTTTATTATTGCAATGATTGATGATTCAGACGTATGGGTTGAAAATGCAATTGTAAGGCAAGCCGAAATCAACATTTCGGAAAATCTGCCACATATAGGCATATTTGATACAAAAGATTATGAAACAGACGGTACGCATTATAAAACACAAGGTATTCTGGATATGGGCTCTGATTTTGCAAAAACAATGATATCAATGTCAACTTCTTCAAAAATTGTATATGGAGATGTTAACGGTGATGGCGACTTTAATTCGACAGATTATGCTCAAATGAGAAGGTATTTGCTGGGATACTCTGACGGATTTACATATAGTGACTGGAAGACAGCAGCCGATGTTAACGGAGACGGAGATATAAATTCAAATGATTATGCTTTTATGAGAAGGCGAATTTTAGGAGTGATTGATAAGTTTCCGGTAGAGCAGTAGATTAGTCAGCATAAAATATATCTTCTGTCCTATTAAAAGGGTAAACGCAACATTTATTCCTTTGGAAAAAGCAACTTTGAATTGTTCAATTGTTAATTTACCGCTTATCATCGAAAGGGAGGAAAAGAAATGAGGAAAAAGCTATCGGTATTATTTATTATTGAGTTTGTTTTGTTGCTGTTGGTTGGCAACTATTTCGCTGTCGATATAAATGCGGCGGCAGGAGATTACAAATTTGATTTTGGGGCAGGAAGTGTGCAGTCAGGTTATATCGGCGTTAATGCATCAACAGCCTATAACAAGAACCAAGGCTATGGTTTTAATACACCCTCAAATATGAAAAACGTTACAGCATCGGGTAGTGGCGTAGCAAGCGACGCTGTTGAATTTATTACATATGGTATAAAGAGTTCGAATACATTTAATGTGGATCTTCCAAATGGGCTTTATGAGATAAAAGTTACACTAGGAAATACATCAAGGGCAAGTGTCGCGGCAGAAGGCGTTTTGCAGTTAATAAACATGACCGGAAACTGTGCTGTGGATCAATTTCAAATACCCATCACCGACGGGCAACTAAATATACTTGTAACTGAAGGAAAAGCGGGTACTGCGTTTACGCTAAGTGCACTTGAAATAAAAAAGCTGTCTGATAATCCTGTTAGCAACAGAACCCTTTGGATTGGAGGAGATTCAACAGTTTGCAATTACTATCCATTGGACACGAACCCACAGGCTGGCTGGGGTCAGATGATGCCTGCTTTTGTAGACAAATCTGCCTTTCAGGTGCGAAATCTCGCTGCAAGCGGACAATGTGCAAGAGGTTTCCGTGATGATGGACAATTTGAAGCAATAATGAAATACATTAAACCAGGTGATGTATTTATACTACAGTTTGGCATCAATGATACAAATGCTAAAAACAATACAACTGAGGCACAATTCAAAGAAATAATGACTGATATGGTAAAACAGGTCAAAGCCAAGGGCGCAACCATGGTGTTATCAACTCCTCAGGGAAGGGCAACGGATTTCACAGGAAATGTTCACAGTTCAGTAAACCGATGGTATAGGGGTTCAACAGTGGCTGTAGCAAATGAACAGCAAGTAAGACTTTTGGATTTGAACGTTTTGAGTTCATCTTATTTTACTTCAATTGGAAGCAGTTCTACACTTTCACTCTATATGCCTAACGACTCTTTGCACCCTAACCGCGCAGGAGCAACAGAGCTTGCAAGAATTGTTGCCAACAACCTGAAAGATGTTTTAAACAATTCAACAACAGCTTCATCTACTCCCCTTTCAACTCCTTCAGCAACTCCTAATCAGTTTCTTATTTATGGTGATCTGAATGAAAGCGGTAATGTCGATTCTACAGATTATGCCATAATGAAAAAATTTCTGCTCGGCACACTCACTTCTTTCTCAAATTCTAATGCTTACAAAGCTGGAGATGTAAATGGAGATGGGGAAATAAATTCAACGGATTATGCATTGATGAAGAGGTTTATTCTTTCAATTATAACTGAATTTCCGGCAACATCATCAACACCTGTTGTAAATGATACCTCAAAATATGAAGCAGAGGAAGCTATATTGTCGGAAGCAATAGTTGAGACTGTTAATGCGGGCTATAGCGGCAATGCCTATATCAATTATGATAACAAAGCAGGAAGTTATGTCGAATGGAGTGTTAACATATCAGAATGGGGAGAATACAGACTCTTGTACAGATATGCGAACGGCACTTCAGTCAATAGACCAATGGAAATAAGGGTGAATGGAAATATTATTGCAAACAGTCATGATTTTAATACAACCGGAGAATGGACAACATGGTATGACACATATCTGATAACGAATCTCAATCCAGGTAAAAACATCATAAGGGCAACAGCCACTACTGCAAACGGGGGTCCTAATGTTGATTACCTGATTGTTTTACCATCATCGGAGCCTATTGCAATAAATACTCCGGCACCAACACCTTACACCTCTCTTGAAAATAGTCCTGTTGTTTATTTGGCAGGAGATTCAACTGTCCAGAACTATAATTCGTCATATTACCCCCAAGCTGGCTGGGGTCAGATGATATACAAATATTTTACCTCGGATGTTTCATTTGTCAACAAGGCAATTGGCGGTAGAAGTTCAAAAAACTTTGTACTCCAAGGAAGATTGGATGAAATTTTGAACATCATTCAACCACAGGATTATCTATTTATACAATTTGGTCATAATGATGCATCAATAAACAATGCCGATCGGTATGCCGCTCCGTTTACCACATACAAAGAATACCTTGTAAAATACATTGATGGGGCACGTGCTAAAGGAGCAATACCGGTATTGATTACTCCTGTTGCCAGACTAAATTATAAAAACAATTCATTTGTTAATGATTTTCCTGATTATTGTACTGCTATGAAGCAGGTTGCCCAAGAAAAGAATTGTCTTATTATAGACCTTATGTCCAAAAGTTTGGATTACTATAAAACAATAGGCTACGATCAAACATACAAGCTATACATGGTGTCATCAAACGGAACAGATTACACTCACTTTACAGAAGAAGGTGCATCACAGATTGCACGCATAGTAGCTACAGAGGTAAAGCAACTAAACATCGGTATATCAAAATACGTTAAGTAAAGACAAGAGAACCGACTTTGAGTTTCCCCATTTTTTAATATAGTGCTAAATGGTGCGGTTTGGATGGGGGCATGAAATGCAGAGGAATTCATTAGCGTTAAGACCCTTAGAGTTGGCATACGAAGAGAGCTTAGAAATTCCACGATTACGAACAGGATGTTCGTAAAACGTCCACATATACAAGGATGTTATGTCGGACGTGGTTCGTGGAATTTCTTAGCGAACGAGTATTGCCAACTCTTGGGTTAGCGTTGAATTCTGTAGCATTTCATGTCCACAGCCAAGCCAGACTATTTAGCACTATGTGTCAAAGGACGGTTCCTTGTCACTTGTTTGCAATTATTTAAAACGGGAAATTTTTTATTTAATCATTTGATCACTTCCCCGATTGACTTTAAGCAATTCTGCTATCTGACCGTAAACTGTTTTCACAGATGTAAGCATCATAACTACTCCATTCATAATCCTACTCGTTCTTCACACTCCCTGCTTTAACGGAACTTTTTGTATATATCTGACTGCTGCCAGTAGATGTTCATCTGAGTCTATTGTCTCACTTTTAAACCTGTCTTGAAACTGATACCCTATTCTTCCTTACTTTTTGTTAAAGTAATATGCATAACTAACTTCTGCTCTTTTCATCAATCTACTTACTTATATTTTCAGTTTTCTGCGTGATTAAAATATGTACCTGGTTGTCCATAAGGCTATAAGACAGTATTTGAAACTCTTCCTGATCTGCTTTATCCTTAATTGTTTCAAAAAACCTGGTTCTGTCTTCGTCATCAATAAATATGTCCCTTTTTCGTTTCTGCGTATCATGATAAATTCCAGATTCATTAAGCAGTCTTGTTCTTCTTTTCATTACGACCGCCTCATTCCTCTGAAATTTTATCACATTACATTTGCATTTGTTGTGCCAGAGAAGAACGAAATCGCTAACGCGATGGCATTTTTATGGTATACTAAAGATAAA
>CAYPCH010000057.1:0-23276 GCA_964409165.1 uncultured Oscillospiraceae bacterium
AATTTATCTTTAGTATACCATAAAAATGCCATCGCGTTAGCGATTTCGTTCTTCTCTGGCACAACAAATGCAAATGTAATGTGATAAAATTTCAGAGGAATGAGGCGGTCGTAATGAAAAGAAGAACAAGACTGCTTAATGAATCTGGAATTTATCATGATACGCAGAAACGAAAAAGGGACATATTTATTGATGACGAAGACAGAACCAGGTTTTTTGAAACAATTAAGGATAAAGCAGATCAGGAAGAGTTTCAAATACTGTCTTATAGCCTTATGGACAACCAGGTACATATTTTAATCACGCAGAAAACTGAAAATATAAGTAAGTAGATTGATGAAAAGAGCAGAAGTTAGTTATGCATATTACTTTAACAAAAAGTAAGGAAGAATAGGGTATCAGTTTCAAGACAGGTTTAAAAGTGAGACAATAGACTCAGATGAACATCTACTGGCAGCAGTCAGATATATACAAAAAGTTCCGTTAAAGCAGGGAGTGTGAAGAACGAGTAGGATTATGAATGGAGTAGTTATGATGCTTACATCTGTGAAAACAGTTTACGGTCAGATAGCAGAATTGCTTAAAGTCAATCGGGGAAGTGATCAAATGATTAAATAAAAAATTTCCCGTTTTAAATAATTGCAAACAAGTGACAAGGAACCGTCCTTTGACACATAGTGCTAAATAGTCTGGCTTGGCTGTGGACATGAAATGCTACAGAATTCAACGCTAACCCAAGAGTTGGCAATACTCGTTCGCTAAGAAATTCCACGAACCACGTCCGACATAACATCCTTGTATATGTGGACGTTTTACGAACATCCTGTTCGTAATCGTGGAATTTCTAAGCTCTCTTCGTATGCCAACTCTAAGGGTCTTAACGCTAATGAATTCCTCTGCATTTCATGCCCCCATCCAAACCGCACCATTTAGCACTATATTAAAAAATGGGGAAACTCAAAGTCGGTTCTCTTGTCTTTACTTAACGTATTTTGATATACCGATGTTTAGTTGCTTTACCTCTGTAGCTACTATGCGTGCAATCTGTGATGCACCTTCTTCTGTAAAGTGAGTGTAATCTGTTCCGTTTGATGACACCATGTATAGCTTGTATGTTTGATCGTAGCCTATTGTTTTATAGTAATCCAAACTTTTGGACATAAGGTCTATAATAAGACAATTCTTTTCTTGGGCAACCTGCTTCATAGCAGTACAATAATCAGGAAAATCATTAACAAATGAATTGTTTTTATAATTTAGTCTGGCAACAGGAGTAATCAATACCGGTATTGCTCCTTTAGCACGTGCCCCATCAATGTATTTTACAAGGTATTCTTTGTATGTGGTAAACGGAGCGGCATACCGATCGGCATTGTTTATTGATGCATCATTATGACCAAATTGTATAAATAGATAATCCTGTGGTTGAATGATGTTCAAAATTTCATCCAATCTTCCTTGGAGTACAAAGTTTTTTGAACTTCTACCGCCAATTGCCTTGTTGACAAATGAAACATCCGAGGTAAAATATTTGTATATCATCTGACCCCAGCCAGCTTGGGGGTAATATGACGAATTATAGTTCTGGACAGTTGAATCTCCTGCCAAATAAACAACAGGACTATTTTCAAGAGAGGTGTAAGGTGTTGGTGCCGGAGTATTTATTGCAATAGGCTCCGATGATGGTAAAACAATCAGGTAATCAACATTAGGACCCCCGTTTGCAGTAGTGGCTGTTGCCCTTATGATGTTTTTACCTGGATTGAGATTCGTTATCAGATATGTGTCATACCATGTTGTCCATTCTCCGGTTGTATTAAAATCATGACTGTTTGCAATAATATTTCCATTCACCCTTATTTCCATTGGTCTATTGACTGAAGTGCCGTTCGCATATCTGTACAAGAGTCTGTATTCTCCCCATTCTGATATGTTAACACTCCATTCGACATAACTTCCTGCTTTGTTATCATAATTGATATAGGCATTGCCGCTATAGCCCGCATTAACAGTCTCAACTATTGCTTCCGACAATATAGCTTCCTCTGCTTCATATTTTGAGGTATCATTTACAACAGGTGTTGATGATGTTGCCGGAAATTCAGTTATAATTGAAAGAATAAACCTCTTCATCAATGCATAATCCGTTGAATTTATTTCCCCATCTCCATTTACATCTCCAGCTTTGTAAGCATTAGAATTTGAGAAAGAAGTGAGTGTGCCGAGCAGAAATTTTTTCATTATGGCATAATCTGTAGAATCGACATTACCGCTTTCATTCAGATCACCATAAATAAGAAACTGATTAGGAGTTGCTGAAGGAGTTGAAAGGGGAGTAGATGAAGCTGTTGTTGAATTGTTTAAAACATCTTTCAGGTTGTTGGCAACAATTCTTGCAAGCTCTGTTGCTCCTGCGCGGTTAGGGTGCAAAGAGTCGTTAGGCATATAGAGTGAAAGTGTAGAACTGCTTCCAATTGAAGTAAAATAAGATGAACTCAAAACGTTCAAATCCAAAAGTCTTACTTGCTGTTCATTTGCTACAGCCACTGTTGAACCCCTATACCATCGGTTTACTGAACTGTGAACATTTCCTGTGAAATCCGTTGCCCTTCCCTGAGGAGTTGATAACACCATGGTTGCGCCCTTGGCTTTGACCTGTTTTACCATATCAGTCATTATTTCTTTGAATTGTGCCTCAGTTGTATTGTTTTTAGCATTTGTATCATTGATGCCAAACTGTAGTATAAATACATCACCTGGTTTAATGTATTTCATTATTGCTTCAAATTGTCCATCATCACGGAAACCTCTTGCACATTGTCCGCTTGCAGCGAGATTTCGCACCTGAAAGGCAGATTTGTCTACAAAAGCAGGCATCATCTGACCCCAGCCAGCCTGTGGGTTCGTGTCCAATGGATAGTAATTGCAAACTGTTGAATCTCCTCCAATCCAAAGGGTTCTGTTGCTAACAGGATTATCAGACAGCTTTTTTATTTCAAGTGCACTTAGCGTAAACGCAGTACCCGCTTTTCCTTCAGTTACAAGTATATTTAGTTGCCCGTCGGTGATGGGTATTTGAAATTGATCCACAGCACAGTTTCCGGTCATGTTTATTAACTGCAAAACGCCTTCTGCCGCGACACTTGCCCTTGATGTATTTCCTAGTGTAACTTTTATCTCATAAAGCCCATTTGGAAGATCCACATTAAATGTATTCGAACTCTTTATACCATATGTAATAAATTCAACAGCGTCGCTTGCTACGCCACTACCCGATGCTGTAACGTTTTTCATATTTGAGGGTGTATTAAAACCATAGCCTTGGTTCTTGTTATAGGCTGTTGATGCATTAACGCCGATATAACCTGACTGCACACTTCCTGCCCCAAAATCAAATTTGTAATCTCCTGCCGCCGCATTTATATCGACAGCGAAATAGTTGCCAACCAACAGCAACAAAACAAACTCAATAATAAATAATACCGATAGCTTTTTCCTCATTTCTTTTCCTCCCTTTCGATGATAAGCGGTAAATTAACAATTGAACAATTCAAAGTTGCTTTTTCCAAAGGAATAAATGTTGCGTTTACCCTTTTAATAGGACAGAAGATATATTTTATGCTGACTAATCTACTGCTCTACCGGAAACTTATCAATCACTCCTAAAATTCGCCTTCTCATAAAAGCATAATCATTTGAATTTATATCTCCGTCTCCGTTAACATCGGCTGCTGTCTTCCAGTCACTATATGTAAATCCGTCAGAGTATCCCAGCAAATACCTTCTCATTTGAGCATAATCTGTCGAATTAAAGTCGCCATCACCGTTAACATCTCCATATACAATTTTTGAAGAAGTTGACATTGATATCATTGTTTTTGCAAAATCAGAGCCCATATCCAGAATACCTTGTGTTTTATAATGCGTACCGTCTGTTTCATAATCTTTTGTATCAAATATGCCTATATGTGGCAGATTTTCCGAAATGTTGATTTCGGCTTGCCTTACAATTGCATTTTCAACCCATACGTCTGAATCATCAATCATTGCAATAATAAACGGCATTGCAGGAGCTTGAAATTCTTTTCTGACATCGTTAATAAAGGCGGTCAAGCTGCTTTCGTATTCATTTGCAGGGTATATGTTGCAAGCATCGGATTCACCCTGCATCCAGCACATACCTGAAAGCTCATATCCAATATTTTTATCAAGAGCTGCCAACGCCTCATTAACTGTTGCCACCAAGTGCGTATAAAGCGCGCCGGTAGTTCCGCCTGCACTAGGGGGACGCCAATCACCCTGTAATGATGTTCCGGACCATCCGCATTTAATCAGAAAAATTTGACTGTCAGGATACTTTGCTGACATATCTCTTCCAAAGGTCAATTCAGGACCGAAACAGCCGGAACCGCTTCCGAATCCGGGACGCAACTGGCTCCATGCTCCTTTTAAAGAAGATTCAACAGTACCTTCGGCATATATCTTGACATTTTCCTGGACATCAAGGTATTTAGTAGGAAGTTCATGATTCATTCCCACTCCTGCCATATTTGATTGACCTGCAAGTATAAATACCTTGTAATTAGATGGATTGGAATTTTCGCCATATACTTTTTCAGATGGTACAAATAGTGACAGTGATACTAACAAAAAATAAAGAACACCCAAATAGAGATTTGACTTTTTTGACATTATAAACAACTCCCCTTAACAAAAAAATTCAATTGCATATATTTCTGACTTTCATATAAGTTATATAAAAAACAGCTCTAAATGTCTATATAAAAAGCAACTATGCAAAAAGCAATTATATAAAAATTATCTACATAAAAAGTAGCTATATAAAAAAAGTGGCTATATAAAGATTATATTTGATTTTCTGCTAATTAGTCAAGATTAGATAGCCAGGCAAATGACTTTAATTGTAAGGTTGCGTTTTTTGAAAGAACTGTAAATGATACTTAATAAAATAACAATTTACTGCAACAACAAGTTGTGTTATAATGAGCCGATATTCTTCCAAGTATCCTCAACCAATAGTATTGTTGCCAGAGAATCTGCTTTTTCCTTGCAATCAATGTAGCCATCCAGCTTTATGAAATCTTCTTCCATACTATTAACATAATCATGGTCAATATCTATTTGAAGCAATGGTTTTACCTTTTTCCAAGCTTTTATGCATTCATCAAGACTTGATTTTGCTTTTTCCCATTCTTCACTCCGGATATTGTTTTCAGTTTGCTTGAGATGATTTGAAAATCCGGTTCGATTATCTATTGGTTTTTGAAGGAGTGCACAGGAGCAGGTAAATAATAAAACAACTGCAATTAGTATCAAATAAAAGGTTTTTTTCATCAAAAACTATCCCTCCTCAAAATTCAGTTGGTTGTTGGAATTATATAGTAGGGGTTGTCACCCTTTAGATCAACATACAAATTTCCTTTCGTATCCAACTGAGCTAACGAAACCTCGAAAGCATCATGTATGTTTTGTTTTCCCAACTGATGATATAGCCACGCCTTTGAAAGGCTTAACGAATGTAGAGCATCAATCAGGACTTTGCCGTCAATTATCAAATTTGTTGGCAGTCCGTCGTACTCGGTAGGGATATTTAAATCACCTGGAGTTAATGGTTGCTTTTGAGATTTTTTTTGTACACTGATTTTACCTCCGGGTTCAAACATAGCAAATTCTACGTCTGATAGATTAAATACTCCTTGGGTTCGAAGCTCTGAATTTAATTCATCTATTGGTATACGAATACGTTTCAGGTTATTTTCAAGTATTTTTCCATTTTGGACGACAACGGTTGCTTTCCCACCCGAAACATTGCGCACCCATACGCTTTTCATTCCCAACACTGCCAATAAAATAGCTAAGGTTGTCCATGTGACCATCCCTACAAGGGTGGCTAGAGTATTCTCGTTCACTTGCACAGAGAGGGTTGATGCGATAGAGCCGATGGTGATTCCTACAACATAATCAAAAAAAGTCAATTGGGCGACCTGTTGCTTACCCATTAGACGGACAAGAAACAATAGCATAAAAAACGAAATTGTTGACCGTATAATAACAACTACAGTAATTGGCAAAAAAACACCCTCCTAAGCAAATGAGAATCAAATACCAATACAATATTATTTCCACATGTGTCGGATTTATTAGATAATGTAAATGTTAAAATATGCAGGTCAAATATTATATGTGTTTTTGGCAAATTAAAACATATGTAATTGCAATAATTAATATGCTGATATTGAAATTGATACTAAAACTAATTATTAAGGAAACTAAAATGACGAATAAACTAATTGTAAGGCATGCGAAAATGTAGTAAAATGAAAGTATAATTATATCTTTTTTTACGGGGGGATGCAAAGCAATAAAAAAATACTTTATAACAAATAAAACTGTTATTGCAGAGAAAAGTACAAGTTGAAAAGGTAGCATAAACCCATCAAAAAATCTGGATTGTGAAGTTCTTATTCTATATGTTTTATAGACATATTTCGTTCCACTCTATTTACTTTTCTATGATAAAGCCCATTAACCGCTTATTTGAATTATATAAGAGATGATAAGAGTAAGTTTAACTAAACATAAAGAAAAACAAATTTTTTAATATATATTGAATGCGATAAAGATTTTACATCGCACTTCAATTTCCTTAATGCAACATCACGAAAATTAATTTTTTCAATGTAGAATCATTTTCGTGATTAATATAACTTTAGAAAAAGGGGGAGTTTTTTATGAATAAGAAAACCGTACTAAAGGTTTTCTTAGCTATAGCTTTGGTTGCACAGGTGTTTGCCATACCATTTTTCAATATGGTAGGCGCTACATCAGAAGGGGTCAAGTACGAATTCGAGAAAGGGGTTCACCAAGGGGCTGAGACCCATATCGACTATGTAGGTGAAACCGATGACGGATTAACTTTTGACCTGAGCGGGGCTACATGCATTTTTATCGGACAGAAGGGAACAAGCACTTCGGTTAATGTCGAAATTGACAAAGCAGGACTTTATGAATTGGTTGTACGTTATGCCCAGCCTTTTGACAAAAACAAAAAGGTGCAGTATCTTAATGTAAATGGTTCTAACCAAGGAGAGGTAAGTTTTCCGTATACACTTAGTTGGAAAGAGATGTCTGCGGGTGTTGTAAAACTTGACAAAGGCACAAATGATATTGAGTTTGAAGCCTATTGGGGATATACCTTCTTTGACTATCTGATTGTTAAACCTGCCGATGAAAGCCTTACAAACCTTAAAGGCAATAAAACGCTGGTGAATCCAAATGCTACAAAAGAGGCGCGAGCTCTTATCAGTTACCTTGCAGACGTTTACGGAAAGCATATACTTTCCGGTCAGCAGGAACTTTGTGGTTCCCATAATTATGAGGGTTCCGAGGCTGAATTTACTTATATAAAAGAAAAGACGGGAAAGATGCCTGCTGTAAGGGGCTTTGATTTTATGAATTACAGAGGAAACGGCTTGGTATGGGATGACCTATGTGCTGAACGCCTTATAGAGTGGTACGATGAAAAGAATGGAATACCTGCATTATGCTGGCACTGGTTTTCGCCCGGGGATATAGGAAAGAAGGCAGATGACAGTTTTTACACTGAAAGCACTACTTTCAGCATATCAAAAGCTTTGAAGTCGGGAACAGCAGAAAATAAAGCACTGCTCAATGATATAGATTTTATGGCTGAAAAACTTAAACAGGTTCAAGATGCTGGAGTCCCTGTATTATTTAGACCGCTTCATGAAGCGGAAGGTGCATGGTTCTGGTGGGGTGCAGAAGGTCCTGAACCTTGTGTTGAGCTCTATAGGCTTCTCTATGACAAATTCACAAATGAACACAAGCTGAATAATCTTATATGGGTATGGACTTCCTATGATTACGCAACCTCACCTTCTTGGTATCCGGGTGATGATGTTCTTGATATTGTAGGTTATGATAAGTACAATGCCAAGGACGGTCTGCCTAACGGAAGCGCAATATCATCTACTTTCTTTAATCTTGTACAGCTTACTGATGGGAAAAAGATGGTGGCCATGACTGAAAATGATACAATTCCACGAGTTTCAAATCTTCAGGATGAAATGGCGGGTTGGCTTTATTTTTGTCCATGGTACGGCTGGTGGCTTACAGGTGAACAGAATAATCCTGTCGAATGGGTTATAGAAATGTATAAGAGCGAGTACTGTATAACCTTAGATGAGCTTCCAGACCTTAAAATATATCCTGTTTCAAGTTTTATAACACCGCCGCCGGTAACACCAACTATACCTCCAATAACAGATGATCCGAGAGTCAAATACGGAGATTTGAATGGTGATAAACTTATAAATTCAACTGATTATGCGGTATTAAAAAGGTATATTCTTGGAACTGTTGAATTGAGTGTACCTCAATTCAATGGAGATTTGAACGGAGACGGCGAAGTGAATTCAACTGACTATGCTATTATGAAAAAATATCTGCTTGGGCTTATAACTGATTTTCCTGTTAACGAATAGGGAAGAGAGTAATTAAAGTGTTTGACTTTGTGCAAACATTTTGGATAAATATTAAAGTAATTAACTCAACTTTCCCACAGTATTTATGGGCTCTTTGCCACTAACGTAGCATTGCTCACCGCGGTCAAAAAGTAAACTTTTTGCCCTTAACTTGTGAGCAACCAGAGCCTCAAAATACTATAAGTGGGAAAGTTGAGTAATTAAGTATTTAAGTAATTAAATATTAAAAGATTTCGAAAGGAAGGGATACAATGAAGAAGGGAAAAGTTTTTACAAGGAAGGCGGTAGCATTGATTGTCAGCATTGCAGTTATTGCTTCCATTATTTCCGTAGGAACGGTAAGTAATGCTGCTGGTGTGGAATTTAATTACGCAAAAGCATTGCAGTATTCTCAGTTTTTTTATGATGCAAACATGTGTGGTATAGGAGTTGAAGAAAACGGTCTGTATAACTGGAGAAGCGATTGTCATATCTATGATGCAGAGCTTCCTCTCGACCCTGAAAACACCAATATGTCGGCGAGTTTTATCAGTCAGTACAAAAGTGTGCTTGACCCTGACGGTAACGGAATGCTTGATGTATCAGGCGGTTTCCATGATGCAGGAGACCATGTAAAATTTGGTATGCCGGAAGCATATTCAGGCTCAACATTAGGATGGGCATTCTATGAGTTCAGAGAGCAGTATGAAGCCACAGGACAGGATACCCATGCTAAAACAATCTTAAGATATTTTAACGATTATTTTATGAAATGCACATATCTGGATAAGTCTGGCGAAATGGTGGCGTTTTGTTATCAGGTAGGTGACGGTGATATTGACCATGCGTACTGGAATGCACCTGAAGTTGATGAAATGTTCAGAAGAGGATGGTTTGCTACAAAGGATCTTCCTTCGACTGACTGTGTAACATCAGCAGCAGCCTCTCTTGTAGCAAATTACATGAACTTCAAGGATGAAGATCCGGCATATGCAGAAGAAAACCTTAAATATGCAATAGCTATGTTTGAATTTGCACAAAAAAATGATAAAGATACTAATTCAGATGGACCTAAGGGTTATTACACCTCTTCAAAGTGGGAGGATGATTACTGCTGGGCAGCTGCATGGCTTTATCTGGCAACTCAGGACGATCATTATCTGGATGAAATATTTAAATACTATGACTATTATGCACCTTCCTGCTGGACACATTGCTGGAACGATGTTTGGGCAGGTACAGCATGCCTTATGGGTGAAATAAATGATTTATATGACAGTGATGGAGAAGAATTTGAAAACAGATACAGGGAGGCTGCCAACAAGAGTCCTTATGAAGAAATAGACTTCTGGAGCCAGATTGCAAAACTTGTTGATAATTGGATGAGCGGTCAAACAGTGACCATAACACCGGGGGGGTACTCATTCCTTAACCAGTGGGGTTCTGCAAGGTATAATACTGCTACACAGTTTTTAGCTGTTGTTTATGACAAACATCATGGAGATAAGCCATCGAAATACGGTGAATGGGCAAAGTCGCAAATGGACTACTTGATGGGTGATAATCCTGCAAATGTTTGCTATATAGTAGGATACAACGATATAGCGGCTAAATTTCCGCATCATAGGGCTGCTTCCGGCTTGTCAAAATGTGAAGATCCGGATGCTCACAAATTTGTACTTTATGGTGCATTGGTAGGTGGCCCCGGTGTAAATGACGAGCATATAGACAAAACATCCGACTATATCTACAATGAAGTTACAATAGATTATAACGCCGCATTTGTTGGAGCATGTGCAGGTCTTTACAGATACTTTGGGGATTCTTCCATGAAGGTTACCCCTGATTTTCCCCCGATAGTTAATATTGAAGATCCTGATGAACCAGGAGGTTCTGCATACTGGGTAGAGGCATTTGGTGTTGATATAGTACAGGATGACGGACCAAAAGCTACTGAGATAACTTTGTATGTATGTTCGAATGTAAGAAAAACATCCAAGAACATTTCTGTAAGGTATTATTTTGATTCTACAGGGATGACATCTCTTGAGCCTAATAGTATTGAATTGAGACAGTTGTATGACCAAGCGGAAACAGAAACCGAATATGATGGTGTGCTTACAGGTCCTCACAAATACAAGGACAAAATCTATTATGTTGAGATAGCATGGGATGATTATGTAATTGCCAATTCCAATAAAAAGTATCAGTTTGCACTTGGTACATATGCATGGCAGAACTACTGGGATCCTTCTGACGACTGGAGTCATATAGGTCTTAATATTGAAGATGACAACTGGACAGGGACTCCTATGAAGACAGATAATATATGTGTTTATGATGATGGTGTTCTTGTAGGTGGCATTGAGCCGGATGGCACAACTCCTTCGACACCTTCGCCGGTAACAACCCCTCCGGTGACAACTCCTCCGGTTATAGACCCGGGAGATCAAAAAGGTGATTTGAATGGTGATAAAATGATAAACTCAACAGATTATGCCATACTAAAAAGAGTTATTCTTGGTAGCATTGAATTGAGTGTACCGCAAAGCAATGCAGATGTAAACGGAGACGGCTCAGTAAATTCAACAGATTATGCGATTATGAAAAAGGTTTTATTGGGTCTGCTGACTGAATTTCCATTGAACTAGTGTTTATTAGCATTACAAATCTATAGTTTTTATAGTGTTAAAGTGGGAAAGTTGAGTTAATAGTTAAGAAATCATAAAGTAAAAAATCCAAGAGGGTTATATTATTATAAAAATATAACCCTCTTATTCTTTTTCTTTCCTAAAAAAATTAAGTACCTATCTAGGGTACTCAATTTTGCCTCTTTCATTTCACTCCAAGAGGCCTAATAAAAAGTTTCGGGACATCGAGTCCCGAAACTTTTTGCCGGATTTCCTTTCAGGAAATGGCCTTAAAAAAAACATGCTCAAGCTTAAAAGCTGAGCACGTAAAAGGGGGTCAAAATGTATTTTGTGAGGTCATTTATAGTATTGACACTAAAATGTGCAAATATACATCTGCCCCCAAATAATTTTAAATTCAAAACCTACATGTTTTCAACCGGGAACTCCCTTATCAGTCCTAACAGATATCGCTTCAGAAGGGAAAAATCGGTTGAGTTTACTGAGCCGTCACCGTTAAAATCTGCTTTGTAAATTGGAACAGCTAAATCAGTTACCGTTCCGAGGATATATCTTTTAAGCAATGCATAGTCGGTGGAATTAACACTTGAGTCCTTGTTGAGATCCCCTAAGACTGTTCCATCATCAGGAGTTGGTGAAGGAGGGGGCGTTATTTCTAGCGGATTTGAGATATCACCGGAAGCATCTATATTTATAATCTCAGATTTTCCGTTGTTGATATTATCCCGTGAGGTTTTACCCTGAATAATGGGACCTTGTGCAGTATAAGTTCCGGGGCTTATAACTCTTGCATTGTATTCAATATAGTTTTGGGATCTCCAGTAGTCACTGTTGTAAATATAAAATCTTACTTTTTGACCTTCACAGTTCATATAAGAGTTATTGGGCTTTAAGCCTGAGGGCAGATAATCGGTTATTTCGTAAATTCCGTCGAATGCCTGCGGTTTGATGTTCCATTCTAGTCTGACCTTTACTATGTCACCCTGTTTGAAATTGGATGTGGCAGGTGAACCATCGGCCAGGCTGTATGACCTTGTGATGGAAATATCCCTATCCACATTATTTATTTCAAGAATATCTTCCTTAAATATCGATACGACTGAAATATCTCCTTGAACGTCTTTAATTGCAAGGTCTTTTAGTTGATCGGACAAAAGAGTGATATAATGGGAACGACCGTTACCAAGAGATACGGTTTTTTCTTCACCTTTAAAACTATAGGTGAAGGAGGAAGCTGTTTTTTCTGCTTTACCGATTTCATTTGAAATAAACATCAGCCTTTCAGTACTAAGAAGTATATCTGTGGAGTAGTTTCTTGAACAGTACTCATATAAACCTGTTTTTTCAGCCTTTTCAAGTCTAGCAGCAAGAACAGAGCACAAAGAGGTTGCTTCAAGTATATCATCCTTATCATAGCCGGTATTGACTCTGAAGTAAGGGTCAAATTTTTCTATGTAGTCTGATATTCTTTCATCGTAAATTTGTTCTGCTTTAGAAAGATCACCAAGTTCGCAATAGGAAAGTGCCAGATAAATAAGCTCCATAACGCTTAAGTTATCAAGTAGGGAAATTTTGTTAAGCTCTAATAGTACCGGTTCCTTCATTGCAGAAAGTCCGTACAAGGCTTTTATTTTTTCATTATTGTTACTGTGATCTAAAAAGCTGGAAAAATAATTTTTTAGGTTCTGATTATTTGCCAAATCTTTTGCGAATAACGAAAGTTTGGTAGAGATATCCAAGTCGCTGCTTGAGTATGGAAGGAGTGACAGACCGCCGCCTTCCTTCTGATATTGTGCAAGAGATGGTTCTACAATTTCAGTAATGTTTACATCATCTTTGAAATGCTCCAATATCAACTGGTAAGCTATGTATTTTGAAACTACTTGGTCTATTCTGTTACCGGAAGAATAGTAAAGGTTTATAAGCTGTGACAGGAACATACCTTTGCTTCTGTCATGGAAAACAAGGTTAGTATTGCCGAAGCTTCCGCCTGCAATATTTATACCGGAAGCAAGGTCATAATACTCTGCTCTTTCAATCTGGTAGTAGGATTTTACAACGCTAATAGAATGTTTTACAGCATCGGACAGCCCTTTTGAGGTATATGCCCTGATTACAAGGTCATGATTTCCCTCCTCAAGAGCCCAGAAAGGAATGTTTATCCTTTCAAAAGCTTTCCCTTCAACAGTAACTTTTCTATCAGGCTTTGAGTAATCAGATATCTCGAACATTACACTATCGCCTTCCTTAAGTCCGTTGCCATAGGCATTTACACCTATTACGGGTTTATCTCCCTCAAGGTATGTTGTATTAAAACTATAATTTATAAAAAATGGTAGCGATGCATTCATATTTATAATACTGTTTCCAGCGTACAGGTTGGTTGATAATGCTGAAAGGGTAACCCTCCAGGAAGTGATGTTGTCTGGAAGTTTGAAGCTTACTTCTGCTGTACCGCTACTATCTGTTTCAACAGTTAGAAATTGGGCAGTGTCTTTGAAATCTTCACGGATTTCTTCAGAGGAACCTCCTCCACCTCCTATGGACGGAGGAGAGTTTTCACCCCAGGTTGCAGGAATAGGCTCATCTTTTCTATCGTCCATACCTATGTAGTATTTATTGTAGTGGGAGCGCCCTTCAAAATATAGCCCTGAATTCACATAATTATAAAGATATGCCAAAGTATCAACGTTCTGTTGAGAAAGTTTGAAGAAAGCTTCGTCAACAATGCTCACATTGACAGATGCTTTTACAGGTCTTCCGCTTATATCTTTTACACTAAGTAGTATGGAAGCAGTATCTCCGGGCTTGTATGTATCCATGTCTGCCTTTGCTTCTATAAAGAGCTGTCTTTCAGATGACTTATAGATTATATTTCTACCTGCCGATGCATAGCCTTTTCCGCTGAAATATACTGCTCTTACTTCAGCTTGCGGAATGTCCCTTTCGTCAAACCTGTAGGAGTAATGAGAGTAATCTGATGTTGTGTGCTCAAATATTCCGTTTTGAGCTCTTATATATAGATACTTTCCTTTAGGCAGAGGATCTTTTCCATATTTCAAGTCAAGCTCAACTGTTTCACCCAGCCCATATTCATATTTTTCGCTTTCAAGACGGTAGCTGCTGCTCTCATATGTTGAATATTCGAGTTTTTCTCCAAGATAAACCTTGAAAAGCATATTTCTGCCATTATCATCAACACAGGTTATTTCCGCAGAATAGTAGGTGTCTTCAATTTTAGGGGCATCAAATACGTAGGAAGCATTGCCGTCCGCGGATGAAATCATTGAAAAATACTGTACAGGAGTGGAGACCAGTTCATAGCGGTATCTTTTATAAGTCAGTTTGCTGATATAATCATAGTATGTGCCGTTTTCGTGCCTTCTCCAAGTGTTTTTGTATACTGTACATTTAAACTCCTTGCCATTGACAGGAGCACCGAGATAGTCCGTGCTACTTTTGGCAGTTCCGTCGTTTAAACGATCAAGAACTATTTTATTTGCCTTTGCATTTATAGTTCCCTTTCCATTTATGATTTCACCAAGAGCCTTAACGCTGATGTCATTTACAAAAACCCTTGCTCTGTTATTGGCTTGTATTTGTCCGCTTTCAGGAAGCAATGCACGAGCACTTATGCTGACATACTGCTCTCCTTGCGCAGTTTCTGAAAATGAAGGTGTGTACTTGAGATTTAAATTTCCCAGAGCGTCTGTTGAGCTTTCACTGCTTATGAGGCTTTTATTGGGAGAAGAATTGGTGATTGTGTAATTGACTTTCAAGTTGGGTACGCCAGTTCCTTCAAAGAAAGCAGTATTAACTTTGAAATCCACATCCTCACCTAGGAAAAAGGCTTCTTTACCTTTGGTAATATCCATTTTATAAGAGGGTTTAATATAGTCAGATACTCTTATATAGCTATTTACTACAACAGTATCATCCTTTTTAAGGGTAAGATAATAGTATCCTTGGGTAAGATTTGGAAGATTTACGGCAGATTCAAAAAAACCGTTTTTAACGTCAATGTTTTGTTTTAATATGGGAATACCGCTACTTGAGTATCCTTGATTTATTTCAAGCGTCAGATAGTTTATTTTTTCGTCATCATACCTGTTTTTTATAAAACCCCATATATTGACTGTATCGTCGGGCTTGTACATGTTCCGGTCTGTAAAGAAGTAATCCCAGTAACAGTCCAAGGTTCTTTGATTATATGAAACGCAGTCAAGTATAGATGGTTTGCCGTCGGGTGGTGTTATAATCAAATATTCTCTGCTATAATACCAATATGCTGTATCTGATTTCGCTTTAACTGGAGTATCAAAGACAGCCACACCCTCCGAATCGGAATAAAATGAGCCTTCACTGTCTGTGAAGCGTATATTTGCTCCTTTAATTGGTGCTTGTGATTCGAGATCATTCAGCCATACGATGGTTTTAGTAGTGCTCTTTGTAATGTAAATACCGTTATTTGTAATTTGTAAAAATGTCTGAAGTCTGAAGTCCTGCCAAGTACTTTCAAGAACATAATATCCGACAGGAAGGTTTTGAGGAACTGTGATTATTGCACTTCCACTATATTGTTTGTTTTCATTTATTATCTGGTCAAATTCCAGTACCTTGTCCAGTTTTTCTACAGAAACCAGGTTTTTAGAATGACTTAAGTTTGCCCAGGAAGGAACTGAACTTTTATTTTCAATTGCTTCAAAAAAAGAATCAAAATCCCTGAAGGCATAAACCTCAGAATGAAGTGAAATCATAGGAGTAGTGTAAGAGTTGTTGCTTCTATTGTATGTATAATAATTTAAGGTAGCTTCAGGTTTTTCGGAAGAAGTAAAATCATAAATGTAACTCTGATAATTCATGGAAATATACGGCTCGTTACTAGAAGGAGTCAGAGTTTCAGTTTCAAAGGAAAAAACATAATCATCTTCTATGGTTCTGTCGGTGTTATTGATTTTAATGCCCTTATTAATTTTTATGATATATAATGTTGCTTCTTTAAGCCTGTCGGGTACAAATACTGCTGTTTTTTTATGAACCTCAAATCTTCCTTCAACATGTGGAGTGATTTCAAAAAAATCTTCAATGTTGCTAAAGTTTTCATGGCTGAAGTTTATTTCTATACCTGAATTTAAAGGTACATTTACTGATTTGTCAGAAGGAAGTGAGCTGATAATCTTAAATGAGGTTCGTGTCTGAAACACCCAGGTGGTTTCAATGTCTGTTTTCATGCGGAAAGTATAAATGCTGTTTTCTAAAAGAGGCCTTGAAAGATTAATACTAAATAGGTTTTTGTCCATTTCTTCAATCAGAGGTGCAGGTTCTCCATCAATTGAAAAAGATTGCCTTACCTCACTTAATGTGAAATTCTGTTGGGTTTCAAGAATAAACTCGGTGTCAACTGCTATCCCCGTTGAGTCGGACTCCAATACAGAAAGGTGAAAACCGTTTCTTGGATATGCGTCTGCCCCAAAAGAATAACCTGATGTCAGAAATGTTACCAGCATTGATAAAATAACCAGACTGGTGGCTGCTCTTCTTAACATAATTTCATTCCCCCTTTTTTTAAATTTATTAATGTATTGAATGCGATAAAGATTTTACATCGCTCTTCAATTAGTCTGCTTAATGTAATAGATTATAGAGTCATTATAATGCTTATTTGCATATTTATATTATATAAGAAATTAGACTTAAATAAAAGAAAAAATGTTCCATATATTTCTTAAAAAAATTAATTTTACCCTTTTTATATTGAATGCAATAAAGATTTTGTTTATGGTGTATTCAAAATGGGTAAGATAAAAAATGCATCTGTCGATAAAGAAAATAGAACTATGGACAAATTAAGTGAATTGGGGGGGAAAATATGTTGAGTAAAGATCTTAAGATTGTTAATTTGAACATTACCGAGGATCATTATGAATATAAAGCTATGTTTAGATTGTGCAACCAGGACAGCTGTATGGATATTGACATGGCAAACCTATCTGACATATCCTTATTAAATGAGATTAAGAAAAATTTTGAAATTGAAGAAGACATAGAAGTTATGAAAGAAATTATTACCAAAAAGATTTTTGATGCTTCAAATTTAGAATCGCGTATTTCTGAAGGTGAAGGCTGTTGCAAGGAAACAGAAGATAAAAAGACACAAAGAGGAATAGATTCCTTGAGCACCTCTTAACCTTACTTCATTGAGCAGGTGCGATTAATTTGCAACAATTTTTAATAATATTGAAAAGATTGAGAAACAAATACTTAAAGACCGGTTTATGGAGTGAAAATCATGAATAATCTCTTTAGTATTTTTTATAGTAATTTTTATATTATTGTATTATTTAGACTGATACTTGCCTGTGTTCTTGGAGGAATAATCGGTTATGAAAGGGAAAACACAAACAGGCCTGCGGGATTCAGGACACATATTCTGGTTTGCGTAGGCGCTGCTCTTGTAATGGTTACCTCAGAGTATATTTTCGAAAAGTATAGATATCAGACCAATATTGATCCAGCACGTCTTGGAGCACAAGTCATAAGCGGAATAGGTTTTTTAGGAGCAGGGACAATAATACGTGAAGGAGCAAGTGTGCGCGGGCTAACAACAGCAGCCAGTCTTTGGGCAGTGTCTTGTGTTGGAATTGCTGCAGGCATAGGGTTTTATGAAGGTGCTCTTTTTGCTGCAATAATTATATATATAACATTGATTGTTCTTAAAAAACTTGAAAAGTATTTTACTAAGAAAGACCGCTTAAGTGTTCTTCATATCAAAGCACAGAATTTACCAGGTCAAATAGGAGCTATAGGCACCATACTTGGAAAGCACAATATAACAATAAAAAAGATTAATTTTGCAACTGAAGATGATGAAGAAGAGGTATCAATCCGATTTTTACTCAAGATACCCGGTACTTCGTCAAGGCAAGATGTAATAGGCGACCTTCAGGGAATAAAAGGCGTACAGAAAGTTTTTGAAGAGTAAAAAGTATTTGACTTTTTGAGTTCTATCCCCTATAATTCACTTGTTTATTATTTGTTTTTAAAGAAAATATAATAAATAAGTAATAAGGAGGGATAGAGATTGGCGAGGTTGGATCAGTTAAAAACACCACTGTTTGATGCAGTTAAAAATTATGTTGATAACAATGTAATACCGTTTCATGTTCCTGGTCATAAAAAGGGAGCAGGACTTAAGGAGCTTAGAGAGTATATAGGTGAGCGGGCGCTTCAAATGGATGCAAACGGCATGGAGGATCTGGATTTTGCAAATAACCCTACCGGAGTTATTTATGAATCCGAGAAGCTTATGGCACAGGCATTCGGAGCTGAGCATGCTTTTTTTTTGGTAAACGGAACTACTGCCGGTGTTCAGGCTATGATAATGAGCGCGGTAGAACCGGGCGAAAAGATTATAATTCCAAGAAATGCTCATAAGTCCACTATCGGAGGAATTATACTCAGCGGGGCGATGCCGGTGTATCTTCAGCCAGAGATTAACGATAGGCTGGGTGTTGCAATGGGTATAACGGAAGAAAGCCTGAAAAAGGCGATTAAAGAAAATCCACATGCAAAGGCTGTTTTTATTATAAATCCAACTTATTACGGCGCTGCATCTGACCTGAAGTCCCTCGTGAGGATAGCACACAGGCATGAAATGACGGTTCTTGTAGATGAGGCGCACGGTGCACATATGTCTTTTCATAACGATTTCCCATTGACTGCTATGGAGGTTGGGGCAGATATGAGTGCTGCGAGCATCCATAAAACTGCCGGATCAATGACTCAAAGCTCTGTGTTGCTTTTAAGGGGAAATATGGTAGCGCCTGAAAAACTAAAACAAGTACTTAATTTGACTTACACATCAAGTGCATCTTATCTTTTGATGTGTTCTCTGGATATTGCCAGAAAACAGCTTGCCACAGAAGGAAGCAATCTGCTTGAAGAAGCTTTGAATCTTGCAAGGATGGCAAGGGATGAAATCAATAAAATTGAAGGACTTTATGCGTTTGGAAAAGAAATTGTAGGCACACCGGGCTGTTTTGATTTTGACGAAACCAAGCTCGGCATAAATGTCTCCGGTTTAGGATATACAGGGTATGAAATGGAAGCAAAACTCCGTAAAGAGTATAATATACAGATTGAGCTTTCAGATATGAATAATATTCTGGCTATTGTAAGTTTAGGTGATAAAGAAGAGAATATGGCAACACTTATTAATGCATTAAAGGACATTGCGTCAAAAACAGAGGTTATTGAACATGCAAAGACAGTATATATACCTCAGAACCCTAAAATGATAGTCTCGCCTAGAGACGCGTTTTACAGTCAGAAAAAGAAGGTGCCCCTTGAGAGTTCGGTAGGGGAAATTTCAGGCGAAATGGTTATGGCTTATCCGCCGGGCATACCGGTTATATGTATGGGTGAAAGAATAACCGAGGAGATAGTGGATTATATTAAAATATTAAAAGAGCAAAGGTGTCAGTTACAAGGTGCTGCCGACCCATACATTGACTCAATAATGGTTCTTGGCTCAGATTGATGCATAAAATATAAGTTATTGTTTTAGGCGGGACTGGGAAAATCATTATTAATGCTCATGTTTATAATATCGGTTATTGGGCAAACAAAAAGAATTTATTGCTGATGGAAGAGATTCGCAGTATTTTGAATTGAGTTTTATATGACATATTCTTTATATATATTGAGTACCCTCGATGGGTGCTCAATTTTTTTATGGGTCTCTTGGAGTGAAATGAAAATGGTCTATTTAAATAAAAATCTGAATAGAAATAGGATTGTGATGAGCCATGTACACAAATCAAAAGATTGTTGCTGGTGAAAATATAACTTTCGCTGCTATTTTGCATAGAGTTTGCTTGATGCTAAATAGAACAAGTTAAAAGTGAAAGTGATGTTGCAATTATTACTTATGGCGTAATTTTGACACAGGGCGCAAATAAAGGGGTGGGTGGTTTTGAGTATTCAGGAAACGATTCTTCAGAATTTCAATAAGAAAAGCAGGTTCCTTGACGGACTGAGCGAAAAGGAAGCAAGAAAAGAATATGAGAAGCATGGTCCTAATACTTTGACGGGGAAAAAGAAAATTTCCGTATTTCAGATTCTTTTGGATCAATTTACAGATTTCATGGTATTGATACTACTGGCTTCAACTTTGGTTTCCTTGTTTATGGGGGAAATAACCGAAGCAATTACAATTATGTCTATTGTTGCAATGAATGCGGTTTTAGGTTTTGTTCAGGAATTCCGAACAGAGAAAACCATGGAGGCATTAAAAGGACTTGCAGCACCAACAGCAAAGGTTGTAAGAGACGGCGTGACTGTTGAAATTCAGGCCGAAAGAATTGTACCTGGAGATTTGATAGTATTGGAGGCAGGTGACAGAACACCAGCGGATGCAATGCTGGTAGAAGCATTAAGCCTTTTGGCAGACGAATCCCTTTTAACAGGTGAGTCGGTTCCGGTAGAGAAGAGGGTTGGAGTTGACAATAAAAAGAATTCCCGCATCGGAGATGAAGACAGCTCCGTGTATATGGGCACTATTATTACTAGCGGAAGGGCTAAGGCAATTGTCTGTGCAACCGGAATGAACACGGAAATGGGAAAAATAGCCGACATGATACAAAATATTGAAAGTGAAGAAACTCCTCTGCAAAAAAGACTTAATCATCTTGGTAAATTCATTGTATACGGCTGTCTTGTTATCTGTGCAATAGTTTCTGCTACCGGTATATTAAGAGGAGAGAAGCTTTTTACGATGCTGCTTGCAGGTATAAGTCTGGCAGTTGCAGCGGTGCCTGAAGGGCTTCCTGCAATAGTTACTATTGCCCTTGCGTTGGGAGTTCAAAGAATGCTTAAGAGGAATGCACTTATAAGAAAACTTCCTGCGGTTGAGACGCTAGGGTGTGCAAGTGTCATTTGCTCCGATAAAACAGGAACTCTGACAGAGAATAAAATGACTGTAAGGAAGATTTATTCAGGTAACAGCATTACAGAGGTGACAGGAAGTTCTTTAAGCAGTGAAGGAGAATTTATATCAGATACGAAAAAAGTGAACACTGAGAGTAAAGGGAGTTTGAGGTTTGCCCTTGAGATAAGTGCTATCTGTAACAACGCTTCAATGACAAGAGCAAAGCAGAGGCGCCAAAATTCCTTTGACAAGGTCAAATCCATATTTTCAAGGCAGGAAAAATGGGAGCTTAGAGGAGAAGCCACAGAAGCGGCTCTCTTGGTTGCAGCGGCAAAAGGCGGTTTAATTCAGGAAGAATTGAATGAGAAATATTTCAGGATAGATGAAGTCCCTTTTGACTCGGATAGAAAATGTATGTCAGTCATATGTGATAATAAAAAGGGAGAAACCTTTGTATTTGCAAAAGGCGCTCCCGATGTAATTATTGAAAAGTGCAACAGGATTTATACAGAGAGTGGGATAGTGGATCTTACAAAAAATGAGGCACAAAGAGTACTGAAAATCAATGATGATATGGCAAAAGGAGCTTTAAGGGTGTTGGCAGTTGCATTCAGAAGACTTGATTCCAAGATATACAAACCCCAAAGTATTGAAAATGACCTTGTTTTTGTGGGTCTTATAGGGATGATAGACCCTCCGAGAAAGGAAGCCTTGATAGCTGTCCAAAAATGTAAGCTTGCCGGCATAAAGACGGTTATGATAACGGGAGACCATAGGATAACCGCAGGTGCCATAGCAAAAGAGCTTACTATTGCCCAAGAAGGTGACAGGATAATAACAGGCTCAGAACTTGAGCAAATGGATGACAGAAGCTTGAGAGAGGTAGTGGGCAAAGTATCAGTATATGCAAGGGTATCACCCAAACACAAACTCCGGATAGTGAAGGCTCTGAAGAAACAAGGACATATTGTTGCAATGACAGGTGATGGGGTCAATGATGCCCCGGCTGTTAAAGAAGCGGATATAGGAGTTGCAATGGGGCTGACAGGTACTGATGTTACAAAGGAAGCATCTTCCATGATTCTGCTTGATGACAATTTTGCCACTATTGTGGCTGCTGTTGAGGAAGGACGCAACATATACAACAATATAAGAAAGTTTATAAGATATATGCTGTCCTGCAATATCGGGGAAGTACTTACAATGTTTATAGGAATGCTTATTGGACTTCCGCTTCCGCTTTTACCCATCCAGATTCTATGGGTCAATCTGGTTACCGACGGACTTCCTGCAATAGCATTAGGGCTTGAACCCGCAGAAAAGGATATTATGATGAGACCTCCTAGAGAAGCAGGAGAAAACATTTTTTCCAAAGGTCTTTTAAACCTGATACTTTTTAGAGGCGTTTTGATAGGTTTTAGCACCTTGGCAGTATTTATAAGCATATTGCATTTTACCGCTGATATTCATACCGCAAGAACAGGCGCTTTTGTAACACTGGTAATTACTCAGCTGATACATGTGTTTGAGTGTAAATCGGAAAGAAAGAGTATTTTTGAGATACCCCTATTTAACAATATACCCTTGGTTTTGTCTGTGATTTGTTCGTTGATAATGATAATAGGTGTTGTATACATACCTGTTTTTCAAGGGATATTTAAGACCGTATCACTGTCTTATAATGATTGGATTCTTATAGGAGGTTTGTCTGTTCTAGGACCTGTTCTGTCAAGCTTTTTTAGGGTTAATTCCAAGCATATAAAAAGATTGCAATAAGCGAAATAAACAAAACTGAGTACCCTCGATGAGTATTCAGTTTTGTTAGTGCCATTTCCTGAAAGGAAATCCGGCAAAAAGCTTAGGGACTCAATGTCCCGAAGCTTTTTATTTGTGCAATAGGGATTTTTAATTTTATTGATTCCAATAATATATTGTAGCTTCTTTAGAAATAAATAATTTGAGTTTCCCCAAAATCAAAACCAAAAAGCTGAGGGATCTTTAAGCTTAAAGGCTTTGAAAATATCAAGTTGCTGTGATGGAGGTGTCTTTTCGAGGAATGATCGGATACCTTCCTTAGTTTTCTTTAAGATATTGAAAATACCATCGCCAAGTGCATAGAAGATAAACTTGGGTGTGTTAAAAATTCTTTTTGAACATTCTATTATATGAAAAACTAAAATACTATCATTGTGT
>CAYPCH010000058.1:0-3613 GCA_964409165.1 uncultured Oscillospiraceae bacterium
ATAAATACTGTGGGAAAGTTGAGTTATAAAAGAGTAAGGTGAGTATCAAGTTCATACTCTTCTTTAGTGTAAATAATCTTGTCCAACTACTTGAATTGAAAAGAAAATCCCAGTATAATTATATAGTAAACGCGCGTTCATAAAGTACAAAAACCTTATGAACCTATTGTTTGTTAGATTTAGCTGTTTTTTGACTTTTGAGTATATATATTGAATGCGATAAAGATTTTACATTGCACTTCAATTTCCTTAATGCAACATCACGAAAATTAATTTTTTCAATGTAGAATTATTTTTGTGATTAATATAATTATAAAAAACGTTCATGTACAGGGGAAATATTGCACAGAAAAATAGTGTACAGAAAATAAAACAACTATAATAATTTTTATCTAAGGAGGCTATAAAATGAACTTTGGTTTTTTTGATGATGCGAATAAGGAGTATGTTATAACGGTTCCTACTACTCCATATCCATGGATTAACTATCTTGGCACACAGGACTTTTTTTCACTTATTTCCAACACGGCTGGAGGATATTCCTTCTATAGGGATGCAAGATTAAGGCGTATTACAAGATATAGGTATAATAATGTACCTGTAGATATGGGAGGACGTTATTTCTACATATACGACGATGGGGATTTCTGGTCTCCGGGCTGGGCACCGGTCAAGAAAGATCTAGACGTATACGAATGCAGGCATGGGCTTGGGTACACGAAGATTACCGGGAAAAGAAATGGTATCAGCACTGATATTATCTTCTTTGTGCCTCAAAGCTATAATGGTGAAGTTCAGAAGGTTGTTCTAAAGAATGAAAGCTCTCAGAATAAGAAAATCAAGCTGTTTTCATTCCTTGAGTTCTGCTTGTGGAATGCGTATGACGATATGACAAACTTCCAGAGAAACTTCAACACTGGGGAAGTTGAAATTGATGGATCTGTTATTTACCATAAAACCGAATACAAAGAGCGCAGGAACCATTATTCATTCTACTCTGTGAATGAGCAAATAAGTGGTTTTGACAGCGACAGAGAAAGCTTTTTAGGTCTTTATAACGGTTTTGAAGCTCCACAGGCGGTTGCAAACGGCAAATCCAATAATTCTGTTGCTGATGGTTGGTCGCCGATTGCATCCCACAGCATTGACGTGGAGTTAAAACCAGGTGAACAGAAAGATTTTGTGTTTATTCTGGGATATGTTGAAAACAAACAGGAAGACAAGTGGGAGTCAAAAGGAGTTATTAACAAAAAGAAAGCCAAAGAAATGATTGACATGTTCAAGACATCATCAGATGTTGACAAGGCATTAGAGGAGTTGAAAAATTACTGGACATCCTTGCTTTCAAAATATACACTCGAAACGCATGATGAGAAACTGAATCGTATGGTTAACATATGGAACCAGTACCAGTGCATGGTTACATTTAATTTGTCGAGGAGTGCTTCATACTTTGAATCTGGAATAGGAAGAGGTATGGGCTTCAGAGATTCAAATCAGGATCTTTTGGGATTTGTGCACCAGATACCCGAGAGAGCAAGAGAAAGACTATTAGATCTTGCCGCCACACAGCTTGAGGACGGAGGTGCATACCATCAGTACCAACCTCTTACAAAGAAAGGCAATAATGAAATAGGCGGAGACTTTAACGATGACCCGTTGTGGCTGATTCTGGCGGTAGCGGCATATATCAAGGAAACAGGGGATTATAGTATCCTAAAGGAGCAGGTTCCCTTTGACAATGACCCTGCAAAGGCTGATACAATGTTCGAGCATCTTACACGTTCATTCTATCATGTAGTAAATAATTTGGGACCTCACGGATTGCCACTTATAGGGAGAGCTGACTGGAACGACTGTTTGAATCTGAACTGCTTCTCGAATGTACCGGACGAGTCTTTCCAGACAACAACAAGTAAGGATGGAAAGGTTGCTGAGTCGGTAATGATTGCCGGTATGTTTGTGTTTATCGGTGAAGATTATGTAAAATTATGCAACTACATGGGTCTTAAGGATAAAGCCAATAAAGCAAGAGGGCATATTGATAAAATGAAAGAAACAATAATGACCCACGGCTATGATGGTGAATGGTTCATAAGGGCATATGACGATTTTGGTAAGAAGTTAGGAAGTAAAGAAAATGAGGAAGGCAAGATATTTATTGAATCACAGGGATTCTGTGTAATGGCGGGTATAGGCATGGAAGACGGCAAGGCATTAAAGGCTATGGATTCTGTTAAAAAGCACCTTGACACTCCATACGGACTTGTGCTTCAGAACCCGGCATTTACAAAATATTATATTGAGTATGGTGAAATATCTACTTATCCTGCCGGATACAAGGAAAATGCGGGTATATTCTGCCATAATAATGCATGGATAGTTTGTGCCGAGGCTGTACTAGGAAGAGGAGACATGGCATTTGAATATTATTCAAAGATAGCTCCGGCATACACTGAAGAAATAAGTGAAATACACAGGCTTGAGCCCTATGTATATGCTCAGATGATAGCAGGTAAAGATGCGAAGCGTCATGGGGAAGCTAAGAATTCATGGCTTACCGGAACTGCTGCATGGAACTTTGTTGCCGTATCCCAATGGATACTTGGTATCAAGCCCGGTTATGAGGGACTTGAGGTTGACCCATGTATCCCTAAGGATTGGGATGGATTCAAAGTTACAAGGCAGTACAGAGGTTCAACCTATGAGATTACGTTTAAAAATCCTGATCATGTATCAAGGGGAATCAAAAAGGTGTCTGTAGATGGAAAAGACATCGAAGGGAATGTTCTTCCGGTATTCAATGACGGCAAGCAATATAAAGTAGAAGTGATAATGGGATAAGAATTTAGTAAAATAAAACTGCAGTAAAGCCTGAAAATGGTTTTGCTGCAGTTTTTGTTTTTAGACCTCTTGGAGCGAAACAAAAAGCTTCGGGATATCGAGTCCCTCGCTTTTGCCGGATTTCCTTTCAGGAAATGGCTCTAAAAAGAGGCAAAATTGAGTACCTTGATGGGCGCTCAATTTTAATCTAGGCACTTGTTTTTCTGAAAAACAATATATATACACCTGCTCCGATCAGAGCAAGAGGAAATATGATGCCAAATTCATTTATTCCGCTTAATAAAGTACACGTCAATGAAATAAAAGCAACTGCAGAGAGTATTATTATGGTGACTAGCAATCCCTTGGGTCTTCCAATAAACCAGTAAAGTTGGAATAAGCCTATCGCAACAGAAAGAATAAATAAAGGCCATGTATACCCTATAAAATGCCATTTTGTAAAAGTCTGAAAGAAAAAGACTATTCCGTTAGTGGTTAGAATTCCGCCTGGGACTAAAAGCCCGGGAGCTTTTCTGTTAATAAAAAAACTGAATTCAAAAGATAGTCCCAGACCCAGTACAAACATCGGCCATAGTGTGCTCCAACCGAATAAATGTGCATCAAAGATATTGTCGTACAGTAAAATTCCTCCTATGATAATAAGCATTATACCCCAAACATAACTGCTTTTTTTCATAAAAAATTCCCCCATTATCCTTTTTTATCTTACCATTGCCTGTGCATTTGAATTTTTTGTTTGCAATTTACAACTAATTATACGTGCTAAAAC
>CAYPCH010000058.1:3713-22988 GCA_964409165.1 uncultured Oscillospiraceae bacterium
TATACAGAAATATATTTAATAGAAGGCATTTATATGTGGGCACAATAGCCTTAACTGTGTTAATGTCAGGAGTGTAAAGGAATTTTTTATGAATAATAATGCTTGTATAAACCTGAAATATATAATATAATTGAACGTAGGTGACGCAATAATAATATTACAGCATACTATGAGCATTGGTTGTGGTTATAACATATATATGCTTAAAAATTATTTAACTAGATTTGTTATAGTGGAGTAATTATTCTCAAATAGCATTGTTTTTGTAGGGGTTGTTATATATATATAACGGTCGCAGTCGTGTACTTTCTCATGTCATAGAAATGATTCATTGCTAGGTAACTATATAATATTAATTGTTTTTCTTTTATGCCCCCTTAAAAAAAATGAAATCTCGAATTATTATAGTGAGCTTATAAGTGTCTGCCTATGATTTTAAGTAAACTGTTATTACACATGAATAGTTGTTTGACTGGTGATTGGACTTTGAAAACTGAATAAGTGTAAAAGATAATTATCGGCTTGCATTATTTACTTGCATTATTGAATAGAAGCTGGACAATCTGTTTGTATGGATGTGAAATGTTAAAGCCTGCAAGTATGGGAATATATCATTATAAAGCTTATTATATCCTTAACAAAACTCGTCTCGGTTTATCTAAAGCATGTATGTGTCGTTTCGGTTGCAGTATTCTCATAGCTGTTCTATATTTCTATAAGTTATTGTATTACATTAAAGCATATAATTTTCAAATATTGTTATGCAGGTCGTGTCAGGCAAATATCATTTTACAGAGCAAATATTTTACAGAGCAAATTTAGTTTTATGATGAAAATAATACAGGGGAAAATTTCCGCAAAAAGGGGGAATGGGCTAAATTGCGGATATGCTGTGTTATCACATCGTATAACTTAATAATAAAAAGAATATATAATATGAAAGGGGAAGAAGGGAAGAATGTTGAAGACAAAGATATCAATTTTATTAGTTGTTGCTTTACTTGCAACTTTAGTAGTTGCACCTATGACAGCTCAGGCAGACGATAGTACATATGCAGGAAGATTTGAGGAGATATATAAAAACATTTACACTGATGGTGTAAAGAACGGTTATTTGAGTGCTGATGAGGGAGTACCTTACCACTCCATCGAAACTCTTATCGTTGAGGCTCCCGACTATGGTCATGTTACTACCAGTGAAGCTATGAGCTACCTTGTTTGGATAGCAGCTATGCATGGTAAAATAACAGGCGATTTCTCAGACGTTGCAGATGCATGGGAAACAATGGAGTACTTGATTCCTAGTGATAAGGAACAACCAGGTTTCGGTAATACAAGTAATATCGAAGCATCTTATGCTGATGAGCAACAGGATCCTGCAAAATATCCAGTTCAATTTGACCATAACAACAAGGGTAAAAACCCTATAGCACAGGATTTGAACAGTGCATACAGCAGAGGTCCTGTTTACTTGATGCACTGGTTGGCAGACGTTGACAACTGGTACGGATATGGTACTGGAAAAGACCTTAAGTTGATCAATACTTTCCAAAGAGGAGAGCAAGAATCTACTTGGGAAACTATTCCTCATCCTTCATATGAAGAATTCAAGTATGGCGGACGTAATGGGTTTCTTGATCTTTTCGGAGGAGACGGAAACGATTATGCAAAACAGTGGCGTTATACCAATGCTCCTGACGCTGACTTGCGTGCTGTTCAAGCACTTTACAATGCTTGGATTTGGTCCGATAAAAGTTCACAGATAAAGCCACTTATTGAAAAAGCAGCTAAGATGGGTGACTACAGCAGAAACAACTTGTTTGACAAGTACTATAAAGCTATAGGATGTGAGGACAAGAGTTCTCCTTCAGCTGGTTATGACAGTGCACATTACCTTATTAACTGGTATACTTCATGGGGTGGAGACGTAGGCGGTCAGTGGGCATTCCAGATCGGTTGCAGTCACAATCACTTCTTCTATCAGAACCCACTTGCAGCATGGGTACTTGCTAATGATCCTGATTTCAGCAAAGGTATGAAGGCACGTAATGCAGTAAAAGACTGGACAACAAGTACAGATGCACAGCTTGAGTTCATCGCTTGGTTGCAGTCTGACAACGGACCTATAGCTGGTGGTGTTACCAACTCATGGAATGGAAGATATGAAAAATATCCTTCAGGTCAGGCAGTATTCAATAAGATGGCTTATGACCCGCATCCTGTTTACAAGGATCCAGGAAGTAACAAGTGGTTTGGAACACAGGTATGGGGATTACAGCGTGTAGCAGAACTTTACTACGAGACTGGCAATACTACAGCAAAGCAGATTATGGACAAATGGGTTGATTGGGTTAAGACAGAAATTACATTTAACAGCGACGGAACATTCCAGATTCCTTCAGACCTTGAGTGGTCAGGACAACCTGGGAAGGGTCTTACAGCTAAAGTTACATCTTACGGTACTGATATCGGATGTACAGGATCACTTGCAAACATATTGGTATACTACGGTGTTAAAGCAAATGATGATGAAGCAGTAGAGATCGCAGCAAAATTGGTAGACTATGTTTGGAATCTCTATCGCGACGATGTAGGTTTCTCAGCTCCTGAAAAACGTGGAGACTATTCACGTTTCTTCGAACAGGAAGTATATGTTCCTTCAGGATATTCAGGAAAAATGGCTAACGGCGACGAAATCAAACCGGGCATTAAGTTCATAGACATCCGTACAAAATACTATGATGATCCTCAGTGGAGCATAGTAGAACAAGCTTATGAAAATGGAGAAGATCCTGAATTAAGCTACCACCGTTTCTGGCATCAGGCTGATATGGCTATGGCATTAGGATTATTGGCTACACTTACTGATAAAGTACCGGATACAGACGGACCTACTCCGACTACAGGTACATCTGGAGATTTAGGTGATGTTAATGAAGACGGAAGCGTTAACTCAACTGACTATGCATTGATAAAAAGACATATACTCGGCACACAGACTCTTAAAGGTCAAGCTCTTGTAAATGCTGACGTAAATAAAGACGGTAGTGTTAACTCAACTGACTATGCATTAGTTAAGAGATACATTTTAGGAACTATCACATCATTCTAATAAGGAATGATTAGTTAAACCAAGTTAAAAGCTCGGGGACTTGAAAGTCCCTGAGCTTTTTTATTAGGTCTCTTGGAATGAAATAAAAAGCTTTGGGACATTAAGTCCCTCGCTTTTTGCCGGATTTCCTTTCAGGAAATGGCCCTAATAAAAGAGGCAAAATTGAGTACCCACAATAGGTACTCAACTTTTTTAGACCTTTTAGAATTAAATGAAGTGTACGCTCCTGAAGTAAGCTACGAGAATTTTAATAAAAAAAGTATTATTATATATGTTAAAGTATATGATTTTATGCCGAAATATAGTATAATATTAAATAATGTGTCATTTTATTTATTGATATGATATATTGTCGTAAAGCTTTATTTTTGCAAAGGAGCTGGTACGTGTGACGGCAAAAAACAAGGTTGAAGTCAGAATAGCAGGTAAAGATTATACACTGGTTGGCGTAGAGTCAGAAGAGTATATCCAGAAGATAGCGCTTTATATAGACAAGAAGATGAATGAGATTATGAGGATTAATAGTAAACTCAGCACATCTATGGCGTCAGTGCTTGCTGCTATTAATGTTGCTGATGACTATTTCAAAGCCCGTGACAGCGTTGCAAGCCTCAGCAAGGAAAATAAGAAGTTTACAGAGGAAATTGAAAGGCTCAAGTCGGAGAATCAACGACTTACAAATGAAAATGCTGTAATAAGCAATAAGAATACGAACTACCAGCTTGAACTGGCAAAAAGGGAAGTAGAGCTGAACGAAGTGAGAAAATCATTGGATAAATGTACAAGAACGAAGATTTAGAGTTTTTGCATAGTATATGGGCAATACCGGGAGACTTATATTGGTGTTCCCTTTTTTAATGTATGTAGAACTATAATGTATGTGGAACACGATTTATAATAAATGATGTATTGTTGGGTGATAATATGAAGATGATATTTATATTTATTGACGGATTTGGTATAGGTGCGAATGACAAAGAAAAGAATCCTCTTGTAATATCAAAGATACCGTGCTTTGATTATCTTTTTGAGAATTCCTATGTGATACCCACTGATGCATGTCTTGGGGTACCGGGACTTCCTCAGAGTGCAACAGGTCAGACTACTATTTTTACCGGTGTGAATGCATCACGAGTATTAGGCAGACATCTGCATGGACAGCCTACTTTTTCGCTTAAACGAATAATAAACCAAAACAACCTTTTTAAGGAACTTATTGCTAGGGGGCTTAAAGTAACCAATGCAAATGTATACAGGGAAGAGTACATTGCTAAAATAATTGATCCTGAAGAAAGAAGATTCAGACCGTCGGTTACTACTGTTATGAGCCTTTCTGCAGGTATAGACTTAAGGACAGTGGAAGACTATAAAAGCGGGAATGGTATATACCATGATATAACAGGAAAAGTACTAAAGGATGGTGGATATGTTGATAAGACAATTCTACCGCAGGAAGCAGCAGAGAGGCTTTATAAAATAAGCAGGGCTTATGACTTTACTTTATTCGAGTATTTTATGACTGATGTTATAGGTCACAAGTCAGACATGAACCTTGCTGTAGAGGCTATTGAGTTACTGGACAGGTTTATTGGAAAACTTATAGAACTCGTGGATTTGAACGAAGATATTATATATATTACAAGCGACCATGGTAATATTGAAGATGTATCTGTAAAGACACATACGTTAAATAAGGTTCCCACCATAATAATCGATAAATTGCCGGAAAATGCAGATATAAGGATTGAGAGTCTGGCAGATATAATGCCTTCTATTTTAAAAATGTTTGATAAAGGATAGTGACTCAATATAAAATTATTTTCGTGATTAATATAGTAAAATTGGGGAGTAATGAAATGAGAAGCTTTAAAACGGAATTACTTGCACCCTGCGGAGATTGGGATTCATTAACGGCAGCCGTTGAAAACGGAGCCGATGCCGTATATATGGGGGGTAAGTTGTTTAGTGCCAGGCAGTTTGCATCAAATTTCGATAAAGATGGAATAAGAGAAGCAGCGCTATATGCCCATGCAAGGAATGTAAATTTGTATCTTACAATGAATACCCTTGTATCTGACGGTGAGATGAAAAAGGCACTGGAGTTTTTGGAGCAAGCTTACGTAGCAGGTATTGACGGTATTATTGTACAGGATATCGGCTTTGCAGGACTTATAAAGAAAACTTTCCCTGACCTTCCCATGCATGCAAGCACACAGATGACAATTTATAATCTTGAAGGTATAAGGATTTTAGAGAATTTGGGATTTAAAAGGGCAGTGCTTGCAAGGGAATTATCTTTGGACGAGATATCTCATATAAGTGGAAATAGTGATTTGGAAATTGAAGTGTTTGTGCATGGGGCGTTGTGTGTTTCCTATTCAGGGCAGTGCCTTATGAGTAGTATTATAGGGGGTAGAAGCGGAAACAGGGGTAAATGCGCCCAGCCGTGTCGTCTTCCCTACAGAGTTATAGGAAAAGACACTGACGGAAAGGAACATGAGACCAAAAACAAATCTTATATCATGAGTCCTAAAGACCTATGCGCTGTAAATTTATTAAATGCTATTACTGCTTCAGGCGTTAAATCTTTAAAAATCGAAGGCAGGATGAAAAGTGCCGAGTATGTCGCAACGGTTGTTAGAATTTATAGAAAGTATCTTGACAGGATTGAGGAAGGAACGGGCATAAATAAGAGGGATAGTGAAATTGAAGAAAGGGATCTAAAAGAGCTGACCCAGATTTTTAACAGGGGCGGTTTTTCCGAAGGGTATTTGAACGGTAAGACGGGAAGGGATATGATAAGTTATGAGAAGCCCAAAAATTGGGGTGTTTATATCGGGGATGTTATTTCCTTTGATTCAAGGTCATATTCGTTTAAAATAAAACTTGAGGATGAATTGTGCACAGGCGACGGTATAGAAATCTGGAATAATGAAGATGAAAGCCCGGGAACAGTTGTAACTGCAATCAGAGAAGAAGATAAAAACGTAAACTGCTCTAAACCCGGAAGATATGTGTGGATAGGAGATATTAAAGGAAAAATCCGAAAGGGAGACAAGGTATATAAGACATCGGATAAAAGGTTGATTAACTACGCAAGGGAAACTTACAGCGGTAGGTTTCAAAGAAAAGTAAATATACGTGGAAGCTTTGAGATTAATAAGGGAATGCCCGCAGTACTTAAAGTGACCGATGATGTCGGAAATGAAGTTATAGTAAAAGGCTCTTATCCTGTGGAAGAAGCAAGGAACCGTCCTCTTTCGCAGGAACGTATACTGGAACAGATAATGAAAACCGGACAGACACCTTTTGAATTTACAGAGGTTGATATAGAATCAGGAAACAATTTAACAATGCCTGTAAGTGAAATCAATAACATCAGACGGATTGCACTGGAAAAACTGGAAACAAAAAGGGCTGTACGTTATGAGAGAAAAATGCGGGGATATACCGAAATTGAGGGGAATATGTTGAATTTCCCGGGAAATAATCGAAATAGGAGAAATGCTATTAAAATTTCGGCATGCTTTTACAAATCAATTGAGGGCATCGACTTTTGCAGTATTGGTGCAGATAGGGTCTATTTGCCTTTTAGCATTTTGATAAAGGGAAAAGCTCGGCAAATCATACATAAGATAAAGGGAAATGGAACAGAGATTTTTGCATTTATACCTCCTATAACCAGAGGGAATTATGATAATCTTATCAAGTCAAAACTCGAAGATGTTATTGATATGGGTGTTGATGGAATTTTAGCAGGCAATTTGGGTACCATTCATATGGCAAAGAACTTTAAGGACATCTCCATTATGGGTGATTATTCATTGAATGTATTTAACAGCAATTCCATCAGGGAACTTGCACAAATGGGTTTGGATGGTGTTAACCTCTCCTTGGAACTTGCTTTGAAACAGATAGGAGGCATGAGAGATATACCAGAGGTTATAAAAGAGGTTACAGTGTATGGAAGGATTCCGCTTATGACGAGCGAGCACTGTCCGGCAGGAAGTTTGTACTCATGTAAGGATAAGAATTTAAAATGCGGCGTTGGGTTTTGTGAAGGTGATTATCAGCTTGAAGATCGCACAGGAGCGAAATTTCCCATATTGAGGGACAGGATAGATTGCAGGAGTACTATTTTGAATTCAAATGTCTTGCTCCTTGCTGATAATTTGGACAAAATAAAGTCGGCGGGTGTTGATGCTTTAAGATTGAATTTTACTGATGAAAGCCCCGGCGATATCAAGTTGATTATTGACATGCACCACGACATATTAAACGAAAGTAAAGAAGCCGATTCACTTTATACAGATACTATAAACAGTATAAAAGAAAAGGGTTTTACAAGAGGTCACTATTTTAGAGGTGTCTAAAATTTATTTAAAGGGGATTAAAGAGATGGACAATATAGAAGTGATGCTAGAGGTATGCAGGGATGGAGCTATAATTCCGTCTTATGCAAAAGAAGGCGATGCAGGAATGGATGTTTTTGCGGCAGAAGAGGTTCTGATAGCGCCGCAAGATACAGTTATCATACCAACCGGGATAAAGCTTGCCATACCGGAAGGATATGAAATACAGGTGCGTCCCAGGAGCGGCATATCGTTTAAAACTCCTCTCAGGCTATCCAATTCACCAGGGACAATCGACAGTGGATATAGGGATGAACTGGGGATAATTATAACAAATACATCAACCTCCAATGAAGAAAACGAAATATTGGGAATTGACTGTAAAGGTAACCGTAAGGGTACTTATAAAATAAATAAAGGGGACAGAATAGCACAAATAGTTCTCCAGATTGTACCGAAAATAAAATTTACAGTAGTTGAATCTGTCGGGAACATTGGTAAAAACCGTGGAGGCGGATTCGGCTCAACAGGAGTGAGATGAAGCAAGGATTTACTGTAAACAAGTATTGGGAGTCTATATTAATCACGAATAAAAAGCTCCGGGATATCGAGTCCCGGAGCTTTTTGCCGGATTTCCTTTCAGGAAATGACCCTAAAAAGAAAAAAGCACTATTATTCCTGTAGTGCTTTTTCATATGTATTTTAATACAAGGGGTTTTTCAAATTTTAAAAAGGGCTTTTCAAATTCAAATATAAATTGAAATTTATATCATATATATTCGTTTTTAATATATAAAATTATGGGGTAAGGAAGAAAAAACTGTACCTTATGCAGGTACAGTTTTTTTAAAAAAATGATATAATTTCTTTCAATCGTTTGTAAAGTATAATCCTTAAGGAACTATTTTATTTCTATAGTGTATCCATCTGAAACAATATCAACATTACTCGATGTTCCTTTTATATATGCTACCACATATTTTGCTTTGCTTATTATGTCCTTATACTTATCTGTTTTGAGCTCTACTGCAAATTTTACAGATTTATCGGGTGCTATTTTGGTATTGATTAATGATTGCATGAACTGCTTGCCTTCTGAATATGTATATAATACTTTCTTTTGTGAATCTAAAAGTACAAATTCATATTTCTGGCTTGATGTATGCTGTATTGATATCTCATTTTTGGAATTATTCTTAAGTGTCAGATTAAGAAGCAAAGATTCTTCGCTTTTTGTGTATCCTGGCTTTACAGCAAATTTATCACCGATTGTTACTTCGTCTTTACTTTCTTTTTTATCGTCATCCTTATTGTCTTTTTCATCCTTTACATCATTCTTATCATTATCTTCAACGGGTATATTCAGTTTAATCTGATAACCTTTTTCATTGACGTTGAATTCTTTTGAGCTACCCATGATGAGGGCTGTAAAATAAACGGCCTTATCTTTTATAGCTTTAAAATCATCTAAAGAAATTTTTTCGGTGAAAGTAACAGTGTTACCTTTTTTGACAACAGTATCAGTTGAAGCCAATGTAAACATCTTGTCGGCAGACCATTTATACAATACATTCTTTTTAGAATCAAGAATGAAGAAGTCATATTTCTGACCAGACATGTGATTTATTGTAACATTAGCTTTTGTGCCGTTGTCAATTGCCAACTGCATTTTGTAGTTGCTTCCATCTTTAGTGAAAGATGTCTTGACTTCCACTGTTCCTTCTATTAAATCTTCAAGTTTGACTTGGTAACCTTTTTCATTAATCTTAAAGCTGTCGGAAGTACCCATTATAAATCCGGTGAAATAAACTGCGTCATCCTCTATGTCTTTAAAATCATCAACAGAAATTTTCTCTGTAAAGGTAACACTTGACTTTGCTTTAACAGTTGTGCTACTTGAAGCCATTGAAAACATCTTATCGGAAGACCACTTGTACAATACTTTCTTCTTCGAATTCAAGATGTAGAAGTCGTATTTCTGACTTGAAGGGTAATTTATAGTAATCTTCTTATCAGTTTTGTTGTCAATTACCAGTTGCATTTTATAGTTGTTCCCGTCTTTTTCAAATAAAGTTTCTACATCTACGGTTTTATTTTTATCTATTTCTTTATCTTTTTCTTTGACATCAGTTTTGTCGGACTCATCTTCGATATACTTGGATAACTCTGCAAGAAGCTTGTCAAGAACTATCATTGCTTCAGCTCTTGTAGTAAATCCTTTGGGTGCAAAAATATTTGCGCCTCTTCCTTTTATAAATCCGAGTTTTATTGCACAACCCACATTTGGCTTGTACTTTTTGCCGATATCTTTTTCATCAAAAAAGGATTTCAGGAATTCTTCATATTCATTAACTTCCTGCTCTAGCATATAACGGTATCCGTTTACGAGGTAATGTACCATTTGTTCCCTAGTAACGAGATCGTTAGGCTTGAATTCCTTTTCATCATCAACTATGCCTAAAGATGTAAGGTCGTATAAAGCTGTGGAAAACCAGTCACTTTTATTAACATCGCTGAAGAAATCTTTTATATTTGGAGTTTTTGCGTACTCAATTTCAATACCTAATGCATTATGTAGTGCTGTTATAAATTCTGATTTTTTCATCTGGGCATCGGGTAAAAATTTTCCCTCTCCCACACCGCGAACGTAACCCCTGCTAGCCATGTCATAAATGGTGTTTTTAGCCCAATGTGATTTGACATCATTAAATGTTACTTTCAAATTCGGCATTTTATAATTCTTTTTAAAATTATTAAACTTGTTAAAGTTCTTGAAAGAATTAAAATTATAGAACTTGTTAAAATAGTTGAAGTTACCGAATTGATTAAAGCTGTTGTTATTACCATTATCCCAGATATTTCCATTATTCCAATTGTTGCCGTTGTTCCAATTGTTGTTCGCCATAACTGGAACGGTAGAAAAGATCAGGCATAACGCTAGTAAAATTGAAAATAGTTTTTTCATATAAAATCCTCCCCATTACGTGTAATAATGTTTGTTTTAAAATTAGCAAACCCGTTAAGGGTTAAAAGCTATTTCCCTTGCAATATTATTGGACGTAATTGTGAACAACTTTGTTTCATTATTTCAGCTATTCCATAACACTGCGTTAAATACATTCGTGATTTATTTAAAAAAAAATGGGGTATAGACATAGAAAATTGTTAAATAACTTTTAATTTATATCAAAAAGAGTTAGAATATAAGTATATTAAAGTACAAATTTATATTGTTGAGGTGGAAAAATATTAATACAAATGGTAATACTGAGTCTTTAAAAACTTCTGTATTAGATGAGATAGAGAAGCTATACGATATAGAGATTTCAAGAAACGAGTTTGTTACACAGGAACTTGTGTTTAAGATGGCTGAACTGACGGGAAAGATTAATCGCGAGATTTCAGTATATATAAACAGAAAAGGAAATGTCATAGATGTAAGTGTAGGAGACAGCAACACCGTAGAACTTCCCAAAGTGGAGGGCAGAAGAGGTGGATCGAGGTTAGCAAAGGTAAGATGCATACATACCCATCCAAATGGGGACGGAATACTTTCATCGGTGGATATAAACTCACTGCTCAATTTAAAACTTGATGCCATGGCTGCAATAGGTGTGAGAAACGGGGAGGCAACAGAAATTTTTGCCGCTCTGCCGAAAAAGGATAGCGATGGGAAATATTGCGAGACCGATATATATGGTCCCTTCCCCAAAGATGACATTAAGATTAACAGGCTTACAGAAATAATACTTGAAAATGATAAAATTAAGGAAACACCTTTGTATTTGAATGAAGGAGATAAGGAAAGAGCTATAATTATTGGGCTGGAGACATCAGGCATTTCAAATTCCGAAAGGAGTGTGGCTGAAAGATCTCTCGATGAACTGGAGGAACTGGCTTATACTGCGGGAGCAGATGTTGTTAAAAAAATACTTCAGAAAAGGCGTGTTAAAGATTCGGCATACCTTATAGGGAGAGGGAAAGTTGAAGAAATAGGTCTTTTACGTCAAGCTTTAGATGCCGATCTTATAATCTTTGATGAGGAATTATCAGGAGCACAGGTTAGAAATATAGAAAATGTGGCGGGTATAAAAGTAATTGACAGGACAGCGTTGATTCTGGATATATTTGCACAGAGAGCCCGTTCACGTGAAGGTAAGCTTCAGGTGGAACTTGCTCAACTTATGTACAGGATACCAAGGTTGACCGGCTTTGGTACGCAACTATCAAGGCTGGGAGGAGGCATAGGTACAAGAGGACCCGGCGAAAAGAAACTTGAGGCAGATAGAAGACACATCAGGAGAAGGATCAATTTTTTGGAGACTTCATTGAAGGATGTAAAAAAGAGAAGGGATATACTTCGTGACGGCAGAGAAAAAAACTTGGTTCCTTCAATAGCACTGGTAGGCTATACAAACGCAGGTAAATCCACGCTTTTAAACAAGCTGTGCGGTTCGGATGTGCTTGTGGAAGACAAACTTTTTGCAACCCTTGATCCGACAACAAGAAGCTTAAAACTCCCAGACGGGAGAGAAGTTCTTCTTATTGATACTGTAGGGTTTATAAGAAAACTGCCCCATGAGCTTGTTGATGCTTTTAAATCAACACTTGAAGAAACTGTGTTTGCACAAATGCTCATTTATGTAGTTGATATTACAAGTGAAGAGTCGGAGGAACAGATTCGGGTAGTGAATGATATTCTTGAAGGATTGGGAGCTTTAAACAAGCCTGTTGTTATGGCTTTTAACAAAGTTGATTTATATAAAGACAGTAATATTCGTATTCCGATTATTAACCATGGCGTAAAAGCATATGAGATATCCGCAGCTACAGGAAAGGGAATTGATGAACTTTTAAAGGGGATTTCAGATATGCTTCCGGTCGATGAGACCGAAGTAAAGTTGTTTGTGCCCTATAGCATGGGATGGCTAATTTCATTTATATATCAAAACGGGAAAATAATTGAACAGATCCATTGTGAGTCTGGAACGGAGGTAAAAGCAGTAATCAAGAATACAAAGATTGAAGCAATTAAAGAATATATGATTTAGAATGTATCGATACCGCATTGGTCAGAGAAACCGCATATAGAGCCTCTTTTTGACTGAATAAAGACTACCATTATTGTATTATAATATATATGAATGGGAAAATAGTTAGAAAAATACAAGTCAAGAGAATTTAAAACCAAGAGGAGAAGGGAAATTATAGTATTTTATGCCTTTTGTGTATAAATTGATAAAAAATCTAAAAATGAAAGGGGTTTTTATTATGTTGGTTCGGAGCTTTGCCGGTGGAGTGGTTTTCTCAGGTGATAGAGTCCTTCTTATAAAAAATGAGAAGGACGAGTGGAGATTGCCCAGGGGAAAAATGCGCGATGGAGAACTGCCAAGTGAAGTTGCATTAAAGAAAATCAAGGAAAACTCGGGTGTGCAGGCTGAAATAATATCTGCAGACGGACAGACAAACTATGAGTATTATCCGGTTACACAACGTAATCTTTATTGTAACAAAATTACATGGTATATAATGAAATCCCTTAATGAAAACGATAATACACTAAAAAGCAACAATTTAGAAAGCGGTAGCTTCTTTAAAATAGACGAAGCAATGAATATGATTGGATACAGTCATGATAGGTCTTTATTGAATCTATCATTTAGGAAATTCAAGCAACTGGTTTAGAAAAGTTTTAATACAATATCGCGAAAATCAAAGTTTTTAATGTGGATTTTAATTGGAATCATTTTCGTGGAGTTTTGTGATATAAGGATAGCAAAGGTTTAGAGTAAACTTATATAAAAACAAAAGAGCCCTGCTTTCGGTGTTAAAAATCGGAAGCGGAGCTCTTTTGTTTTTATATCATAATGTGCGCCGTATCTGAATCTTTCAATGTAGAATTGTTTTATGATATATATACAAAACAAATTATGTTATGTGAAGCTAGAACTTGAACACATACTTTCCCATTACATGGTCAATAGGCACGCATCCTATTGCTCTGCTGTCCAAACTAAAGTTCCGGTTGTCTCCCATAACGAATATGTGGTCTTCAGGTATTACTATCGTCTCGTCAGAGAATGACCTCATAGGTTCCTTTATGTAGTCCTCTTCTAAGACTTCACCGTTTCGATATACTTTTCCGTCTTTAAATTCCAAAGTATCTCCGGCTTTACCGATAACTCTTTTAATCCAGATAATCTGTTCCCTGTTTCCAGATATACGAGATGTCAGAGTATTATATTTGAGGGTATCGGTTATATCGTCAAATATATTTCTTGACCTTCCTATGCGGCTATCTATAATGACTATATCACCGTAATCAGGTTGAAGCCTGAAAGTATGGACAAGCTTGTTTATAATCACTCTGTCGTTCTCATGCAATGTTGATTCCATTGAACTGCCCTGGACTTGAGTGGGTTGAAGAACAAAAATATTGATAGCCAGCCCAAGTACAACTGCAAATGATATATGTCCCGCCCAACTTAAAACTTCTTTCATTATTTTCATGCTTATCATCCTCCGAACAAAACAAATTAAGTTTATATATTATGATTTAGAGTAACTATTTATATACTCAACTTTTCCACCTATAGTGTTTTGAGGCTCTGGTTGCTCACAAGTTAAGGGAAAAAAGTTTACTTTTTGACCTCGGTGAGCAATGCTACATTAGCGACAAAGAGCCCATAAATACTGTGGGAAAGTTAAGTTATATAGTATATTATATCTCAAATTGTATGAATTTTCTGTAAACATTTTTAAAATTCTCAGTGAATTAACGGAATAAAGGATATAAATGATTGGTAAAAGTTCAAAACCAACTTGAAAAGTGTTAGAATATACTAAAGAAAATAATTTTCAGGGGATGACTCAATTCCCGTATAATAAGGTGATTAAATTGAAAAAACAATACAGGACAGTTTTGAATTATGCAGAGTGCGAGACTGAAGAAAAGAAATCTAGGTTTATAGCTTCTGTTAGGCCTGTAACTAATGAAAATGAGGCTGTTGAATTTATTGGTGAAATCAAATCGCGGTATTGGAATGCAACACATAATGTTTATTCCTATTACATTGGTGGAAACAATATAATACAGAGATTCAGTGATGACGGGGAACCTTCTGGAACTGCTGGTATGCCCGTGTTAGAGGTTATTAAAAGAATGGAAGTAATGAATCTAGCTGTAGTTGTAACAAGATACTTTGGAGGAACTCTTTTAGGTGCAGCAGGGCTCATACGGGCTTATAGTAAAAGTGCTTCAGTAGGCATAGAAGCTGCAGGTATTGTTATCAAAAAGAAGTGCAAAAAGATAAGTATCATAGTTGAATATACGTTATTTGGAAAGATACAAAACCTCCTTATTTCTCATGACTTTATAATTAAAGACATAATATACGAGCAGGACGTGGAAATAATAGTATTTATACCGACGGATGATGTTGAAGGCTTTACAGAACTTATTAATGAAGCAACAAACACAAGGTGTGTTGTACAAACCCGGGAAGACAGTTATATAACACTGGATTTGCAAGGCAAATTAATAGATACGATATAAGGAGTGATGTTGAAGTGAAGGATGAATTGACACAAGAAGAAAAAATGCTTGAGAAGAAAGTCTGGGCTGTTGTAGGTGCAAATTCTAACCCGGACAAATACGGAAACATGATTTTCAAAAAACTAAAATCAAGAGGATACAAAGTATATCCGGTAAGTCCGAATTACGAAACCATAGAAGGTGAAAAGTGCTACAAGGATTTATCATCTATTCCTGAAGTTCCTGAAGTCATTGATATGGTTGTTTCGCCCAAAAGGGGAAAGAGCATAATTGAAGAGGCTGCAGAACTCGGAATAAAAAACATTTGGCTTCAGCCAGGCACATATGATAATTCAATAATGAAGTTAATTGAGGAAAAAGGGCTTAATGCAGTTCAGGCGTGTGTGCTTGTAGCATTAAGATAGCTACAGGAGTATATTAAATCTAAAATCCGGCAAAAAGCTTTGGGACTCAATGTCCCGAAGCTTTTTCTTATATAAGAAAATAAAACTGTAGATAGGACAGGCACTTTACAGTTTGCTATATCTAATATTATAATCTATGGAGAGGGAATAATTAAAATTTATATATATGTTATGGAGGTATTTTATGGCTGGACATTCTAAATGGGCAAATATCAAGCGTAAAAAGGAAAAAACAGATGCCCAGAAGGGTAAATTATTCACAAAGATGGGAAGGGAACTTGCTGTTATTGTAAAACAGGGAGGGTCTGACCCGGAGTCAAATTCCAAACTAAAGGATGCTATTGCTAAAGCAAAGGCAGCAAACATGCCTAATGACAGTATTATGAGGAGTATAAAAAAAGCGGCTGGTGATGTTGACTCTGCAAACTATGAAGAAATAGTATATGAGGGCTATGGTCCTGGGGGTGTAGCTGTTATTGTTGAAGCTATGACTGATAACAGGAACAGGACCGCGGGAGATATCAGGCATTTTTTTGATAAATTTGGGGGTAATCTGGGTACGACCGGCTGTGTCGCTTTTATGTTTGATAAGAAGGGATTAATATTAATTGAAAAGACAGGAAATATTGATGAGGACAGTCTGATGATGGAGGTTTTGGAGGCTGGAGCGGAGGATTTTAGCCTACAGGAGGATTATTTTGAAATAACTACTGACCCGAGTGATTTTTCCAGTGTCAGGGAAGCTCTTGAAAACAAAGACTACCAGTTTGTATCTGCTGAAATAGAAATGGTTCCCCAGACCATGACGAAGCTTACAGATTCAAAACAGATTGAATTAATGGACAGACTCGTTGAAAGTCTTGAAGACTTGGACGACGTTCAGAACGTTTATCACAACTGGGAAGAGGAGTAAGAGTGGTTTTCATATGACACAGAAAATTTCCCACAAGTATTAACAACAGTTTGGAAATCTGGTATAGTGGATTATACTGTTATGAGGGGATGGGTATTATGAGTAATTTGGTGTATGATATTCTTGAAAGCCAGTTGAAGAAGGAAATTGATGAAAATATTGAGAAATTCGGAATAAAAACATGCAATATTTCAATTGACGCTGATAAGCAGTTCAGGATGAAGATTGTACTTGTTGAAAATGATTCATCCATCAAGATCATAAGCTAGAGACATTTTATACATGTTCAGAATGTTGTAAATTACAGATGCTAGAGAAGATGATAAACAAACTGATGGCGATTGCCATTTTAATGATTGACTGTTGGATACTGTGGGAAAGTTGAGTTGTTTAGTGTTATTAATCAATATGAGCTGGGTAAGTATAAGTAATAATAAAGACAAGCTAGGGGGTATTATTATGAAATTTAAACAAGAAAAAATCAAGCTTTCAAAAAAGGATAAACTTACCCTTGTGAAATATCTGAATGTATGTACTGACCTCCACGGAGAAGGGTGCGGTTTAACGGCTTCAAAGAAAAACAACAAAAATTAAACTCATTTAGTATGTAAAAAGACTTTATTGCATTCATTATAGACATAATTAATTTGAATCATATAAACAAGGTGCCTATTTAAAAAAATTGACACCTTGTTTTTGTTTTTACGCCTCTTGGAGTGGAATGAAAGAGGCAAGACTCCCGTACCCTCGATGGGTACTCAGTTTTACTTTTCAGGCTTGGTCATTTACAGGTTCTGACTCTCTGAACAACAATGTGATGGAATATAACCCTGCAAGTCCGACTAAAGCATAAACTGTATTTGTAAAGAACGAGTCGGTACCTAATAAGTTAGCGACAAGGTTCAGATTGAACAGCCCTATTGTAAGCCAGTTTATTGCTCCGATTATCATAAGAATCAGAGCAAGTCTATCCAAAGGTGTCCGATTCATAAACACAACTCCTTTTTATTTTTAATGATAATAGTATTTCCGGTATAGAATACAAAAATGCATAGAAATATATAATCAGAATATGAAGAAAATATTACTTGAGGCGTAATTTTCCAGATTGAAATGGTATTATAATTTTGATATTATAATTCTAAAAAACACTACAGGAGGGAATACTATGTCTGATTTTTGGGACAGTGAAGAGATAATTGGCAAGATAGGTAAAAACAGCAGGGAAGAGATACAGATAAAAAAAGTAGAAAAGAAAGGGAAGAAATTTATAGACATACGTGTTTTTTGGTTTGACAGCAATGCTGACGAGTACAAGCCAAGCCAGAAAGGTGTAGCTGTACCTTATGAGAGCATTGATGAATTGAAAAAAATAATTAATGAAATATTATAGTTGTTTTTATTCATTTATTATTTAAATAATCAAGTACGCACTCGGATAATATTTCCATTCCTAAGGCAATACAATCTTCATCTATATCAAAACTGCTGCTGTGAAGATTATGGAAGGATTTCGACGACGGATGCGCACATCCGAGATGAAGCAAAGCTCCCGGGATAATTTGTGCATAATAGGCAAAATCTTCTGCCAGCATGGCAGGAGGCGGATTTTTTATAATGTTTTCAGAACCAATAATTTTAGATGAGGAATGAATTACTTGATTTACAATTTTCTCATTATTTATTACAGGGGGATATCCGGGATTATAGCGGAAGGAGTATTTTGCTCCCATTGAACCTGTAACTGAGGAGATAACCGATTCCATAGCTTTGCAGATTTTAGTGTCGGTATCACGGTCAAAAGTCCTGACGGTTCCTTTTATTAATGCTTCCTTTGGAGTTACATTAAAGGTATTGCCAGATTGGAAGCATGTAACTGACAAAAGGGCATTGGTAAAAGGACTTAGCTGTTTTGGTATAATATTTTGGAGAAGGTTTACAATAGTGGTTCCGACAAGTATTGGGTCTATAGTTTTGTGAGGCTCTGCTGCGTGGCCTCCCTTACCCGAGATAATGATTTCAAATTCACTTGGAGATGCCATTACAGCACCGGTGCCTATGGAAATCCGACCGGTGCTTAAGCCGGGAGATACATGCAGGGCGATTATTGCATCAACACGAGGGTTCTCCAGAACACCCTCTTCTATCATGAATTTTGCACCGCCGAGACTTTCCTCCGCAGGCTGGAATATGAACTTGATACCTCCACTGATGGAATCTTTAAAGCTACTGAGGATTTCTGCTGCACCTAGAGCTATCGCAACATGGGCATCGTGACCACAGGCATGCATTATTCCATTGTATACCGAAGCATAATCCGATTTGCTTTTTTCGGTAACAGGAAGAGCGTCCATGTCAGCTCTTACTGCTATCGTTTTACCGGGGGTTTTGCCCTCAATAAGACCGGTTACTCCGGTACCGCAAATGTTTTTACGAACTTTAAAACCTGATTTTACCAGGTGTCCAGAGATTAAAGACGCTGTTCTGTGCTCTTTAAATCCTAGTTCAGGATGCTTGTGAATATCTCTCCTGATTGTTATAATTTTATTTTTGATGTCAGACGACAGATTTTTAATTTTTATAGTATGCACTAATATCACCTAAATATTACTATATAACATTTATCAAGCCTAGACAAGAGAAAAAATTAGCATGCTGGTGTCTTATACCTTTTTATGCTTGTATAATTTCTGCATCTTTTCTTCAAAAAATATACAGTCGGAAGAAAACGAGGTAGGATTGTTGGTAACACTGTCAAGCGTGCATTTACCTTCCTGCTGATGGATACAATTTGATGAGCAGTTTATCGTTGTCATAATACCACTCCTCTGTGAAAAAGAATTTGTTAAAATAAATCACTTTTAGTATTGTTCCCATAATAAGCTTATATACTCAACTTTCCCACTTATAGTATTTTGAGGCTCTGGTTGCTCACAAGT
>CAYPCH010000059.1:0-2770 GCA_964409165.1 uncultured Oscillospiraceae bacterium
CAGAATTGTCTATGATATAACAAGTAAACCGCCTGCAACTATTGAGTGGGAATAGGTATATACAACCGCTCTCTGTAAAAGCGATTGTTTGATGTTGAGATTCAAAATAATGTTCGGTGTTTTTATAGGCATCACGTTGACAAGGGGTATTCCTGTTTGATAGTATTAACTGTGTAAGTTAAGTTGTTTTAAAGAAATATTATAAAAAATATTAATACTTTGTATTGAAATAAGCAGAAAATTTTAAGGTTTAAGGGTTGGTTCTGCCAACCCGTTTTTGGTTTTATTAGGTCTGTTGCAAGTGAAATGAAAGAAGCAAAAATAGTACTAAAAGCTATAATGGAGGTAGGATAATGTCTAAGGCAAAAAAAGCAAAAGTTGCGGTAGTAATGGGCAGCGATTCGGATTTTGTAGTGTTAAAGGACTGTATCAAGCTTTTGAAGCAGTTTGAGGTTGATGTTGAGGTACTGGTATGTTCAGCCCACAGAACGCCTGATAAGGCGGCTGAATTCTCTAAAAATGCTGAAGATAATGGTTTTGATGTTATAATTGCTGGTGCAGGAAAGGCCGCTCATTTGCCGGGTATTATAGCTGCATATACAGCTCTTCCTGTAATAGGAGTTCCGATAAAATCATCTACATTGGACGGATTGGATTCACTTCTGTCAATTGTTCAGATGCCTAGCGGAATACCGGTTGCCACAGTTGCCGTGGACGGTTCTGAAAATGCTGCGTTGCTGGCTATACAGATACTATCAACAGGATATGGCGAATTCAGGGAAAAAATGAAGAACTATAAAAAGAAGCTGGCTAAAAAAGTAGAAGAAAAGAATGAAGTGCTTCAGGGAAAAATTAAAGAGTTATAAATGATGCCGAAGGGTTTAAAATAATATAGTAAAAGGATTATTATGAGATGGCGATTATTTGATGGAAGTTTCTGTGAAAAGAAATAAATTTTCTGTGGTTAAGAGCCTAAATAATAGTTACAATTATTTTTGGAGGGGAAATTTAATGGCTACGTATAAAGATGCTGGTGTAGATGTTGAAGCAGGCTATGAAGCTGTCAAATTGATGAAAAATGATGTTAAAAGGACTTTCAGACCTGAGGTTCTTACCGATATAGGAGGGTTTGGTGGATTATTTGCATTGAATAAAGAAAAATATGCTGAACCTATACTTGTATCGGGTACCGATGGAGTGGGTACAAAACTTAAAATTGCTTTCCTTATGGATAAGCACGATACAATTGGCATTGATTGCGTGGCAATGTGCGTCAATGACATAGTTTGCTCTGGTGCCGAGCCTCTTTTTTTCCTTGATTATATAGCATTGGGCAAAAATCGTCCTGAAAGAGTTGCTCAAATTGTAAAGGGTGTAGCAGATGGGTGTGTTAAAGCCAGCTGTGCTTTGATTGGCGGCGAGACGGCGGAAATGCCGGGTTTTTATACTGAAGATGAGTATGATATTGCAGGATTTGCAGTAGGCATTGTTGATAGAAGCAGGATTATTGACGGAAAGAAAATAAAAAAAGGCGATAAGCTTATTGGTATAAGTTCTTCAGGTATACATAGCAATGGTTATTCACTGGTAAGAAAGGTTCTTGCACCTAAAAAGGAGAAACTTTCGGAAAATGTTAAGATTTTAGGCAATACTCTCGGAGAGGAACTTTTAAAGCCCACAAAAATATATGTAAAGACTATTCTTGAGTTGAAGGAAAAATTTGAACTAAAAGGAATATGCCATATAACAGGTGGGGGCTTTATTGAAAACATGCCAAGAATGTTGCCTGAGAATTATGGAATAAAAATTATCAGGGATAGCTGGCCTGTACTTCCTATATTTAGCCTATTGCAGAGTCTGGCAAATATAGAGGAAAAGGAAATGTATAATACCTTTAATATGGGCATAGGTATGACTATTGCTGTTGATGCAGAAATAGCGACTGATGTAGTAAGCTTTTTAAACAAAGAAAAGGAAGAAGCCTATATAATTGGTGAAGTTGTTGAAGGGAAGACTGGTATTGAGTTATGCTGAAACTTGGTATACTGGTTTCTGGAGGAGGGACAAACCTTCAGACAATAATTGATAGAATTGAAGACGGCTATTTGAAGGGCTGTGAAATTGCAACAGTGGTTGCAAGCAGACAAGGTGCTTATGCCTTGGAAAGAGCAGCAAAGCACAATATTCAGGGAGTGTGTATAGCACGAAAGAGCTTTTTTTCAACAGAGGATTATGATAAAGCTCTTATTGAACATTTTGAAAAACATGATGTGGAACTGGTAGTTATGGCTGGATTTTTATCTATTGTGGGGGAAGGTTTTGTTGAAAGATACCGCAACAGGATAATTAACATTCATCCGGCGTTAATACCGTCTTTTTGCGGGAAAGGATTTTACGGCATTATACCGCATATGAAGGCACTTGAATATGGTGTGAAGGTAACGGGTGCAACCGTTCATTTTGTGGAGCTTGAGGCAGACAGTGGACCTATAATTCTGCAAAAAGCCGTATACATAAAGGACGACGATACTCCAGAATCTCTTCAAAGGAGAGTTATGGAGGAAGCGGAGTGGATAATACTGCCTGAAGCCATAAAGCTTTTTTCTGAGGAAAAACTCCTGATAGATGGCAGGAGAGTAGTGATAAAGACATAATAAAGTTTTATAATAAATGTTCTGTTTCACTTTGGTTACTTTATACTGAAGTGAGATTTGTTTTTTAGTAGAATGGTATTTGATAAAATAGCACTTGATAAGATAGTATTTGATAA
>CAYPCH010000059.1:2870-22351 GCA_964409165.1 uncultured Oscillospiraceae bacterium
GTATTTGATAAAATAGCACTTGATAAGATAGTATTTGATAAGATAGTAATTAATAAAATAATATTTGACAAAAAAATATTTGATAAAACCGAAGATAGGAGTGATATTGTGATTAAACGTGCATTGATAAGTGTTTCGGATAAAACCGGAATTGTTGAACTTGCAAGGGAACTGTCTGATATGGGTGTTGAGATTATCTCTACAGGTGGAACTGCGAAAGCATTAAGCGATGCTGGGATAAAAGTAATTAACATATCCGATATTACCGGATTTCCCGAATGTCTTGATGGAAGGGTAAAGACCCTTCACCCGAAGGTTCACGGAGGGCTTCTTGCAATGAGAAGCAATAGTGAGCATATGGCTCAGATTAAAGAGTTGGGGATAGAGCCTATTGATATGGTAATAATAAACCTGTATCCTTTTAAGCAAACTATACTGAAGGGACATATTGAACTTGAAGAAGCAATTGAGAACATAGATATAGGCGGACCTACCATGCTTCGTGCGGCGGCTAAGAATTATCAGGATGTTATTGTTTTGATAGATCCGTCAGATTATGGGGCTGTATTGGACGAGTTGAAATCCTCAAAGGAAATATCAGTCAAAACCAAGTTCAGATTGGCATATAAAGTGTTTGAACATACAAGCCATTATGATACCCTGATTGCAAGGTATTTAAGGGACAAGATAGGGGAAGAGGCTTTCCCTGAAACGCTTTCGCTTACATTTGAAAAGGCTCAGGATATGAGATATGGTGAAAACCCACATCAGAAAGCTGTTTTCTATAGGGAAGTGGGGGCTAATATCGGCTGTATAACAGCTGCAAAACAGCTTCATGGAAAAGAATTATCCTACAATAATATTAATGATACAAATGGTGCCCTCGAACTTCTTAAAGAGTTTGATGAGCCGGCTGTAGTTGCCGTAAAACATGCAAATCCGTGTGGAGTGGCATGCGGAGAGGATATCTATGAAGCTTATGTTAAGGCTTATGAGGCTGACCCGGTTTCCATATTTGGAGGGATAGTTGCTGCAAACAGGCCGATAGATGAAAAGACGGCAGAAGAAATCAACAAAATATTTATTGAAATAGTAATTGCTCCTGCCTTTACCGATGATGCAATAAGGGTACTTACGCAAAAGAAGAATATAAGGCTTTTAGAGCTTGAAAACATATCTGCAAAACTGCCGGCAGGGACTTTTGATATGAAAAAGGTCGCGGGGGGACTTCTTGTTCAGACCTATAATAATGAGCTCTTAAATATGGAAAACCTTAAAGTTGTAACTGACAAAAAGCCGACAGACGAAGAGATGGAAGCAATGATATTTGCCATGAAGGTAGTAAAACATACAAAGTCAAACGGAATAGCAATTGCTAAAGGGAAACAGTCAATTGGTGCAGGTCCTGGACAAACCAACAGGATAATGGCAGCAAAAATAGCCATTGAATATGGAGGGGATCGTACTAAAGGTGCGGTTATGGCGTCTGATGCTTACTTTCCGTTCCCTGATTGTGTACAAGCAGCTGCAAATGCTGGAATTACAGCAATAATACAGCCGGGAGGCTCTAAGAATGATCAGGAATCCATTGATGAATGTAACAAGTATGGTATTTCAATGGTGTTTACCGGCATGAGGCATTTTAAGCATTAGTATAGTGTTTCTTAAATATTTTAACAATATAAAAATCTTCTGAACCCTTTAAATGTATAGGGATTCTCAGATTTTTATATTGTTAAAATACTCTACTGGTTGCTGTTTGATAGAAGGAGGAATAAGATGAAGGTACTGGTTGTAGGTAGCGGCGGGCGTGAACATGCACTGGTATGGAAAATTGCACAGAGTTTGTTGGTTGAGGAGCTTTACTGTGCTCCCGGGAATGGCGGAATATCTGCAATTGCTCAGTGTATACCTGTAAAAGCAATGGATATTGAAGGTGTTATAAAAGCAGCTAAAGAATATGCGATAGATATGGTTGTTGTTGCCCCTGATGATCCCTTGGCGGCGGGTATGGTGGATGCACTTGAACACGCTGGTATCAGGGCTTTTGGTCCTGCGAAAAATGCGGCTGTGATAGAAGCAAGCAAGTCTTTTGCCAAGAATCTTATGAAAAAGTACAATATCCCTACTGCAAACTTTGAAGTATTTGAAAATAGCAGTGCTGCAATAGAATATTTAAAAACCCAGGAATTTCCGATAGTTGTGAAAGCAGACGGATTAGCTCTTGGAAAAGGTGTAATTATAGCAAGCAATTTCGAAGAGGCAAAGGCGGCAGTTAAGGATATTATGGATGACAGGTCTTTTGGAGATGCAGGAAGCAGGGTAGTAATAGAAGAGTTTTTGTCAGGATCTGAGATTTCAATGCTGGCTTTTACAGACGGTAAAACTGTGAAAACGATGGTCAGTTCTCAGGATCATAAAAGGGCTCTTGATAACGACCAAGGGCTTAACACCGGGGGAATGGGGACGTTTTCGCCCAGCAGAATCTATACCCCTGAGATTGACAAGTACTGCAAAGAGAAGATATATATGCCAACAATAGAGGCTATGAATAAAGAGGGAAGAAAATTTAAGGGAATATTGTATTTCGGAATTATTGTAACAAAAGATGGTCCGAAGGTTTTAGAATACAATGCCAGGTTTGGAGACCCGGAGACCCAGGTTGTGCTTCCAAGGCTCAATAGTGACTTGCTTGAAATATTTAATGCAATAATTGATGAAAGACTTGATGAAGTGGATATAAAGTGGGATGATAATGCCTGCGTGTGTGTAATTATGGCCTCCGGCGGTTATCCACAAAAGTATGAGACTGGCTATGAAATCACGGGACTTGATGAGGCTGAAAGAGATACTAATACGGTTGTTTTTCATGCGGGAACTCGACGGGAGGATGGAAAGTATTATACTGCCGGGGGACGTGTACTTGGTGTGACAGCATTGGAGGAGAACTTTGATATGGCAATAGAAAAAGCCTATCAAGGAGTTAAAAAAATAAGGTTTAAAGACATGCACTATAGGAAAGATATAGGCAAAAAATAAATAGAAAGCAGACGTAGGAGTATAAATTAAGGATAGCATTGCTGTAAATATACCAGCCAAAGCTATCCTTAATTTGATTATAATACATAAAATATAATACAAATTAAATTATAATACATAAAAGTACAAAATTCAGCTCAATGTTTCCACTTCTACCAGACACACGGCACCGTACTTTTCCCTTAAGCGAGGTTTTTCAATCTTACCTGTAGGATTCCGAGGAACTTTATCAAAAATAACTTTTCGCGGACGTTTGTAACGCGGCAACGAAACGCAGAATTCGTTTATTTGATCTTCAGTACAATGGCAATCGGGTTTTAGCTCTACAACCGCGGCAGATATTTCCCCTAACCGCTTATCAGGTAATCCGATAACTGCTACATCCTTGATTGCTCCATGTCCCCGGAGAAAATCTTCAATCTGTACCGGATATATATTCTCTCCTCCGCTGATAATGACATCTTTCTTACGGTCTACCAAATAAATAAAGCCATCTTCATCCATTTTTGCCATGTCTCCGGTTAGAAGCCAATCATCCTTGAGCACTGCCGCAGTCGCTTTGGGGTCCTTATAATAGCATTTCATCACGCCCGCCCCCCTAACGGCAAGCTCTCCGACCTGCCCTTGACATACAGGGCATCCTTCTTCGTCAATAATTTTAGTCTCCCAATTATAGCCCGGCAAGCCTATGGCACCAACTTTATGAATGTTTCCAGTACCCAAGTGAACACATCCCGGTCCAATAGATTCACTTAGACCATAATTGGTATCATAAAGATGATTTGGAAAATACTTTTTCCAACGATGAATCAAACTAGGGGGCACCGGCTGTGCACCAATATGCATAAGTCTCCACTGGGAAAGGTTATATTCTTCAAGCTTTACATCACCCCTATCAATGGCATCCAAAATGTCCTGTGCCCATGGAACCAAGAGCCACACAATTGTAATTTTCTCTTCAGAAATTGTTTTTAGTATCCATTCCGGCTTGATTCCTCTAAGTAACACTGCTCTGCTTCCCGATAACAAGCTACCGAACCAGTGCATCTTAGCTCCGGTATGGTAAAGAGGTGGGATACACAGAAAATTATCCTCACGGGTTTGTTCATGATGTTTTTGTTCCGTGTAACATGCCGACATCAGACTCCTATGATTATGCAAAATTGCTTTTGGAAATCCCGTAGTTCCCGAGGAGAAATATATTACAGCGTCATCTTCATCTGTAATTTCAACCTTTGGTTCTTCTGAGCAGCAATTGGCTGTGAGACGATCATAGTTTTCAGCAAAAGAAGGTCGATTCTCTCCTGCAAAAAAGAGTGTTTTTACTTTAGGTATCTGACAATAAATATTTTCAACACGCCCGATAAACTCCGGACCAAAAATCATGGCTATGGAATCGGATAAATCAAGGCAATATTTTATTTCCTCAGACGTATAGCGGAAGTTCAATGGTACCGCAACAGCCCCAGCCTTCAATATTCCGAAATAAACAGGAAGCCATTCTAAGCAATTCATTAGAAGTATAGCTACCTTATCTCCTTTTTTAATTCCTCTTCGAATCAAAAGATTTGCCAATCGATTAGCTTTTTCATCAAAAACGCGCCAAGTCATATCTCTTCGATATTCTCCTGCTGGATTGTTTTCAATCAGTTGATATTCCCGCCAAATGACATGGTGGCTTTCCTGAAGATCCAGATTTATTTCCGTCAAGCATTTTTCTTGCCCGTACATCGCAGCATTGCGCGACAAAAACTCAGTAATGGGCATTTTCTTTTCCTCCCGTTCTACCAACACAACATAATAACTGTGCATGTATTTTATATTAATAGCCATACTACAATAAGTAATAAATGCAATTATCATAATTATAAAGCGATAGAAGTAATTAATCAATAGTTTCAAAGTTATTTAACTAATCGCATTATTATTAAATTACTCAACTTTCCTACAGTATTTATGAGCCTTTTGCCACTAACGTAGCATTGTTCACCGCGGTCAAAAAGCAAACTTTTTGCCCTTAACTTGTGAGCAACCAGAGCCTTAAAATACTATAAGTGGGAAAGTTGGGTAAATTAGTATTTTTACCATTCCATATTGAATGCGATAAAATTAAATGCGATAAAGAATTTGGATAAAGATTTTGAATGTGCTTCATTTCCTTAATATAATTTTACCGAAATATAGCATTACTAAAATCAAATTTTTCAGTGATTAAAAATATGAAGGATAATTTTTTTTATTGTAGAACTTTAAACCTATACATTGCAATATCCAAAATCAATATAAAATAGATATTGCAAAACATATAAGATTATCTTGAAGATTTATATAATGTTGGAGAATGGAGTTGATAGCATGGGCAAAAAGTATATCTGTCTTGATATCGGAGGAACAAAGGTTTTAGGGGCTGTTTTTGACGAGAAAGATAATATAGTATTAAAAGTTAAGAAAAAAACAAAAGCAGAAAAGGGAATAGAGGTAATTGAAGATAAAATTATAAGTGTAGTACAGGAACTTATTGATGAAGCTAAAATCGATAAGAATGAGCTAGGGGCTATAGGTGCTGGTGCACCGGGAGTAATAAACGAAGATATTGGAGAGATAATATTTGCACCTAACCTCCCATGGAGAAATTATGATATAAAAAGCATAATTGAAAAGAAATTCAATGTGCCTTTTTATCTTGGCAATGACGCAAATGTAGGGATGATAGGGGAATGGAAGTATGGTGTGGCAATAAATAAGAAAAATGTTATAGGTATTTTTGCAGGTACGGGAATTGGGGGAGGCCTTATTATAAATAACAGGCTTTTCTCAGGGTCAAGGCATCTTGCGGGCGAACTTGGGCACATGGTATTAAATACAGAGGGACCCTACTGTAATTGCGGACAGAGAGGGTGTCTTGAGGCATACGCAGGCAAAGTTGCGATTACAAAGGAAATATGGCTTCAGATAGACAGAGGCAGAAAGACCCTGTTAAAGGACTTGATGGAGCCGGATCGGTCAATAGTTAAAAGCAAAATGTTAAAAAAGGCATTGGATGATAAGGATGTTGTTGCTCATGAAATTATGAACAGAGTTATATATTATCTTGCAGCAGCATCAGGTTCGCTTATAAATATTTTCAATCCAGATATGTTAGTTTTGGGAGGGGGAGTATTTGAATCTATGGGGGATTATATAATGCCTCTGCTAAAAAACTATATTGAAAGCTTTACGCTTCCTGATGTTCTTAAGGGAACAGAAATAGCTCAGAGTGTTTTAGGAGATGATGCGATTTTATATGGAGCACTGTCTCAAATAAAATAAGTATGCTTGCAAGGAATAGCTGAAATATTACCTCGGATTTTTGATGTGAGCCATTTATCGTAGCTAATTCATTTTTGAAATTTAAAAACTCAACTTTTCCACTTATAGTGTTTTAAGGCTCTGGTTGCTCATAAGTTAAGGTCAAAAAGTTTACTTTTTGACCGCGGTGAGCAATGCTGCATTAGAGGCAAAGGATCCATAAATACTGTGGGAAAGTTGAGTTAAAAAATATAAAAGATTTAGAAAAACGACATAAAAAAATTTTTTGTACGAATTATAGAGATGGTAAGGGTAATATATTTCATTATATCTATTCATTCCTTAAGGGATTTTATATAAGTGCATGCGAAGTTAAAGCGGTTGACTTTTATCATTATTCGTTCCATATTACACAATAACACAACAAGACAACAATACAATATATATGGTTTATAGGATATTCAAAACAATGATGATAAAACATACCGTTGGTTAAATTAGCGTTATGCATTTAAAAAGGATGAATAAAGGTATGAAAAGACCAAAATTTCGAGGGAGTGTGGTAAAAGTATGAAGAAAGTAATTAAAGAAAAGAGGGGGAGTCGGATGAGAGCGAAACAAAAAGCCAAGGTAGTTTTTTCTATTTTGTTAAGTTTTACCATTTTGTTTAGTTTACTTGTCATAAACGTATACGCTGGACCGACTCTTACATCAAATGCAACCGGTAATTTTGACGGCTACGACTACGAATACTGGAAGGATAACGGAACCGGAACCATGACGCTAAATGGCGGTGGTACTTTCAGTTGCTCTTGGAGTAATATCAACAATATATTATTCCGTACGGGAAAGAAACTTGGTTCGACAAAAACATACCAGGACTACGGAAATATTGTAATTGACTATGCTTGTAACTACCAACCAAATGGCAACTCGTACATGTCTGTCTACGGATGGACTGAAAGTCCGCTGGTAGAATACTACATAATTGAAAGCTATGGTACATGGAAGCCACCGGGAAATCATCCGGTAAAGGGCACCATAAGTGTTGATGGCGGTTCATATGAAATATATGAAACTACAAGAACAAATCAGCCATCCATTCAGGGCACTAAAACTTTCCAACAGTACTGGAGTGTCAGGACTTCCAAAAAAACAAGCGGAAAAATAAGTGTTCACGAACATTTTAAAGCTTGGGAAGCCAAGGGCATGAAAATGGGAAAACTATATGAAGTGTCCATGGTGGTAGAAGGATATCAAAGTAGTGGTAAAGCCGATATGACCAAGATGAACCTTACTCTCGGCGGATCAGGCGGACCGACAAATCCTCCGCAAAATACCACACCACCTGGACCGACTACACCACCTTCTCAGAAGAGTGCATTTACAAGGATGGAAGCTGAAAACTTTGACTCTATGAGCTCTTCAACACTTGAGAATATCGGAAACGGTGTCGGTTATATTGAAAGTGGTGACTCAATAATGTTTGGCAATGTGAACTTTGGTAGCGGAGCCAGTTCATTTACAGCAACAGTTGCAAATGGAAACAGCTCGCCTTCAAACATTGAAATAAGGACAGGCAGTGCATCAGGTACTCTTGCAGGAACTTTGTCAGTTAGAGGAACAGGTGATTGGGATGCATATGAGGAAATGTCCACAACCGTTAGCGGACTCTCAGGTGTAAAAGACCTTTATTTAAAGTTTACAGGACCTGTCAATTTTGACAACTTTGTGTTTTCCACAGGAGGAGGATCCAATACCCCACCGCCAAATACAAACCCTCCAAATACCAATCCTCCGGTTCAAGGAAGCTTGGGAGATATAAATGCTGATAACAATGTTGATTCTACAGACTATGCATTATTAAAGAGACATATTTTAGGTACATCCTCACTTACAGGAAAAGCTCTGCAAAATGCAGATACAAACGGTGATGGGGATGCGAACTCTACCGACTATGCTCTTATAAAAAAATATATACTTGGGCTTATAACTGTATTCCCTGGACAGAGTGCAGTAACTACAAGACCTCCAGTGACAACACCACCGTCGGTAACTACACCGCCTGGTGGGCAAATAAAAGTAACAGCACCACCTTTATCAAATTTCCAGTCAACTTCAAAACTTCCCGATCCATTCAAATTCTTTGATGGAACAAGGATGACTAAAAAAGATCAATGGGCGCTTCGCCGTGCAGAGCTCAGTGCCTTGTTGCAAAAATACGAATACGGTGAAATGCCAGATAAGCCGGATTCTGTTAAAGGGTCTTTCAGTAGCAATAAAATAACTGTAACAGTTACAGACGGTGGGAAATCGGTGAACTTCTCCTGCTCAATACAGTATCCAAGTACTGGGAAAGCACCGTATCCTGCAATAATAGGAATAAACATGAATACCCTCAATACATCTGAAATACTTAAGCTTGGGGTTGCATTGATAACTTTCCCTGCCGATTCAATAGGTGCAGAAAGCGGAATGAATACAAGAGGACAGGGTAAATTCTACGATTTATACGGAAGAAACCATTCGGCCGGATCGTTAATGGCTTGGGCTTGGGGCGTAGACCGTTTGATTGATGCACTTGAAACTACTCCTGAAGCTAGAATTGATGCAACTAAACTGGGTGTAACAGGAGGTTCACGTAACGGTAAGGGAGCTTTTGCAGCAGGTGCATTCAATGAAAGAATTGCACTGACAATACCTCAGGAATCAGGTAACGGTGGAACTTCAGGATGGAGAACTGCTGATGATGAGAAGAGATCTAGAAATGTACAAACTCTGTCACATATTATAGGTGAACAACCATGGTTCGGTAAAGCTCTTGACCAGTTCAGCGGAAAAACAAACTCACTTCCGCATGACCATCATGAGTTGGTGGCGTTGTGTGCACCTAGAGGACTTATGATATTTGAAAATCAAGATATGGAATGGCTAGGTAAACAAAGCTGTCTTGATATAGCATCATCTGGACGTCTTATATATGAAGCTCTTGGTGTAAAAGATCACATGGGATATTCATCTATCGGAGGTCATCAACACTGTCAATTCCCGTCAGGTCAGATACCCGAACTACAAGCATACATTAAGAAATTCCTGCTGGGAGACAATAGTGCAAACACAAATGTATTCAGGGCAACAGGCACTTTTGATAAATCAAAATGGGTTGATTGGACAGTTCCTACATTACAGTAAGTTTAAAAGTGTAAATAATTATATAATAAAATTGAGTACCCATTGAGGGTACTCAATTTTGCCTCTTTCATTTCATTCCAAGAGGCCTAAAAATAGGCTGGCGACTTCTTATTGCTGGCCTGTTTTTATAGGGACAGAAGAAGGATAGGTTTATTATTTTGCATTTTTTGTATATTGTCAGGCTTTTTCTACTTTTTTGTTTGCAGCTGTATATTGCAGTATGTTATAATAATGCTTAAAAATGAAGGATGAAGATATGAAAAATGTTGTTGATAAGCGGATAGCTGTCATGGGTGGAACATTTAACCCGATACATACCGGCCATTTGATTATTGCAGAGATGATAAAGGAAGAATTCGGCTTGGATAAAATAATATTTTTGCCTTCTGGTAAGCCACCCCATAAAAACCTTTATGATGTTTCGGATGTTGAACACAGGTTTAATATGGTGTGTAAAGCCACAAGCGGGAATTCCGGGTTTCTGGTATCGAGGATTGAGATTGAAAGAAAGGGTTATACTTATACGATAGACACTTTAAAAGAGTTAAGGGAGACTTACGGTGAAGATGCTTGTTTATTTTATTTGATAGGAGCGGATGTACTGCACGATTTATTTAACTGGAAGTGCTATGAGGAAGTATTTAAAATATGTGAATTTATTGCAGCATTAAGACCGGGATATGATGTGAGTGGGTTTGATGAGCGGATACATTTTTTTGAAAATCATTATTCAGCAAAAATACATAAGGCTGAAATACCGCTGATAGACATATCTTCTACATTGATAAGAAATAAGGTAAAGGAAGGTAAGTCCGTCAGGTACCTGCTTCCTGAAACCGTAGAAAAATATATCAGAGAAAATGGGTTATATATTTGAGAAATTTTAAAGGGGTTTAGATTAATGACGCTGGAGGATATAAAAATACAGCTTGAAAAATCCTTGCCATATAAAAGGTTTGTTCATTCGGTAAATGTTATGAAAGCTGCACAGGAACTTGCCGCAAGGCATAAGGAAAACGAGCATAAGGCTGCTTTAGCCGGTTTGTTGCACGATTGTGCAAGGCGTTTTGATAAAAAGGAAACATTAAAGTATTGTGAAAGCAAGGGTATATACATAGATGATATATCGTTTATGAATCCGGTACTTTTGCATGGTCCAGCAGGTTCTTATATTGCAAAGGAAGAGTACGGTGTTGATGATGAAGACATATTAAGTGCAATATATTGCCATACTACAGGGAAGGAAAATATGAGCATACTTGAAAAAATAGTCTTTATTGCGGATTATATAGAGCCGGGAAGGGATTTCCCCGGTGTGGGCAAGGTCAGGAATACAGCATTTAAAGACCTTGATGGGGCAGTACTTGCTTCTCTTGAGCAAGGAATAATTCATGTTATATTAAAAGGAACCCTTATTCATCAGGATTCAGTGAAGGCAAGGAATTATATACTGATGGATGCAATAAAGAGAATGTAAAGTGAAAGAAGCAAAAATTTACAAAACGACAGTTTTAGTGTTATAATATTCTGAGTAAATAAAATTTTATGAAAGGAAGGAAACTTTATTGGAATCGGATGTATTTGCTGGTAAAATAGCTGAAATATTAGAAGACAAGAAAGCAAAGGATGTAAGTACAATAGATATTAAGAATGTAACGGTACTTGCTGATTATTTTGTTATTTGTAGCGGGACTTCTACTACTCATATAAAAGCTATGGCGGATGAAGTAGAAACAAAGCTTAAAAAGTCCGGAGTGCAACTTTTTAATAATAAGCAGGGTTACAACAGTGCTAGATGGATTCTTTTGGATTACGGGTCAGTAATAGTTCATATATTTCATGAAGAGGATAGGGAATTCTATAATCTTGAAAGATTATGGTCGGATGGAAAAATGTTGGGAAGATAAAAAGAAAAGCCGTTTCGCATAATGGATACGTCTGGGAGCAGGGAGGGGCTAACGTGCCCCTAATACATTATTATTCAAGATATCGTTTAATTTTCTTTGTTGTAGTTTTGGCAAACTCATTCTCTCTTATATTGATTTCCTGAACCCTTTTGTAGAGTGGCATATTTTTATTGATGGATTTTAATTCTGACTTTATCAGCTTGTAAATTTCATCATTTGATAAATTTTCTTTTTTCAGTTTGGATTTTATTGCGTCGATATCCGGTACAATTTGAGCGGTAACAATGGTGTCACCGTTTTTTTCGTTATTATTGCCGGTAACAAGGGATTCTTTAATATAAGGACTTTTATTTATATAAGCCTCAACCTCTTCGGGGAATACATTTTTCCCGTTTTTCGTTACAATCACGTTCTTTTGCCTTCCGGTTACATACACAAAGCCATTTTCATCCGTTTTACCGATATCTCCCGTGAAAAGCCATCCATCACAAATAACCTTGCTTGTGGCTTCTTCATTGTCGAAATATCCCATCATAATATTATCCCCGGAAGTAATGATTTCTCCTAGACCGTTGCTGTCAGGATTGTGAATTTTTACTTGGACGCCTGGAATTGCAAGACCAATTGAGTCATCTCTATAATTATTTTCTCTGTTAACTGTGACTATGGGTGAAGCTTCAGTAAGACCATACCCTTGCAAAATTGGAATTCCCATCGACCTGAAGCCTTTCGAGACCTGTGGGTCTACAGCTGCCGCTCCTGAAATGACCAACCTTATTTTTCCTCCCACATTGTCTATTACTTGCTTAAATAGCTTTCTTCTAATATCCACTTTAAAGCTATTGTACAAAAAGTTGCTTAACAACAAACCCATTTTAAGTTTGAATTTTAGCATTTTCTTTTTGGAAGCCTGATCCCATATTTTTTTATACATACCTTCAAGTATGAGAGGAACCAAGATTAGAATAGTAGGACTTGTTTCCTTAAGGTTTTTGCCTATGTGCTTAAGACCTTCATTAAAAGATATACATACACCACTGTATATCATTGTAAGAAATCCTGCAGTACATTCATATGTGTGGTGCAGAGGAAGAATGGAAAGAACGGAATCATTGCTGTCTATATGGATTGATGAGATAACGGATACTATATCGGATGAAATATTTTTATGGGACAACATAACCCCTTTGGCAAGATCGGTAGTTCCTGAAGTAAATATCAGCATGTTCAACGCATTTTCATCAATACTTGCATCAAGATAATCCCTATTTCCGGATTCTATTATTTTGCGACCTTTTTCAATGAGTGCTTTATAAGATAAGTATTTATCACTTTCATTTTGGCTTAGATCCATATTAATAAAATATTTAATATTGCTTAAGTTTGCCGAAATTTTTTTCATACTTTCATGGAATTTGCCGGAATACGCAATAGCACTTGCGTTTGACCTTTTTAAAAGGTTTTCAATTTCTACCAAGGGAAGTTCTTTGTCAAGCGGAACTATGATGCCTGTGCCATTAACAGTAGCAAGATATGTTACGCACCATTCATAACGGTTTTCTCCAATAACTGCAATGAATTTGTTTTTTAGACCCAATTCCAAAAGAGAAGAACCCAAGGCGTCGATGTCATTTTTGAATTCACTGTACTTAATACCTCTATAGTTTTCTCCAACCTTTATATAAAATGCATTTTTATCTCCAAACAGATTTGTGCTTTGCTCAATCATGTCTTTGAGGTCTTTTATCCGTCTTGCTTCATAAACATGTAAAGGATTCATTTTATTCACTCCCTTATATTGTAATTCAATCACTTATATACTTATATTATATAATAATATTTCTCACTATATAATAAAAGTAAACAATAAACAATAAACAATAAACAATAAACAATTTATGAAGTGCCTGATTAAGCAATTTCTAATTCTTGCTTTTTATTGACCTTGAAATTCTGCGTAAAGTAAACTTTAAAGCTGTAAACAATAATAGGAAGATTAAAGCACCTATGACGACCTTTTTAAAGACAGGGTCACTTATTGTTTCATACATTAAATCCTTTGGAGCAGGGGGAATAAGCTTTTCAACATTTCTTAAAGCTATCAGGTTAACTTCTCCAAGAAGTGTACCGTCCAGTTTTACCTCAATAACTCCGAGTACATCCCCTTCTTTTACAGGAGCACTGATATTATCCATAATGTTTATATTCTTCTGAATATCTTGGATCCATTCATCAGCATCTACCGGTAGTACACAATCAAGGGTATCTGCTGCAAACAGTTCCAATTCGGGGTTTTCGGCGTCAGAGACAATGGCTTTACCTACCTGCTCATATTTTGAAACCACCTGCTGCACAGAATAGTTTTTAAAGCCATACTCCAAAAGTTCTTTAGAGTAGTCAAATATCTTATCATTTGCTTCTCTTACGCCAAATACAACAGCAATAAGTTCCATTCCTTCATCGTTTTGAGCAGATGAAACAAGATTATAGCCTGCCCTGTCTGTATAGCCTGTCTTGATTCCGGTTATGTTTGTATAATAATCGGATTTGTATTTGGATAGGGTCATAAGCCTATTTGTTGTATATAAAGTTACTTCGTTAGGGTGTTTGTTTGTTGGGGGTATGATATAATTTGTTTTTGACGCAATATCCCTGAATTCTGGAAGAGACATTGCGTATCGGGAAATTTTAGCAAAATCATTGGCAGTGCTTATATGGTTTTCTCCTCCCTTTTCATTATCCATACCGCAAGGGTTGACAAAATGTGTGTTTGTAGCACCAAGTTCCCTTGCTTTTTCATTCATCATATCGTAAAATTTTTCCCTTGAAGGTGCCAGATGTTCTGCAATGGCATAAGCTGTTTCGTTTGCAGACTGTACTAAAAGTGCATTTGTTATATGCTTTAATTCAAGTTGTTCTCCTGCCATCAGTCCCATATGCATGCCGCCTGGACCAATACTGTCAATAGCAGATTGGCTTACGGTCAGAAGATCATTCATATTACCATGTTCAACAGCTAGAATTGCTGTCACTATTTTAGTTGTACTTGCAGGGTATAATTTTTTATTAGAATTGTATTCTGCTAGGGCAAGACCTGTTTTTGAGTCTATAAGTATATATGATTCAGCATTTATCAAGGGCTCAGCATGAACTTTACAAGTAGATAAAATAAATAAAACGGATAATATTTTTATTATTAGTAGTTTTTTCATGAACTCCTCCGAATTAACATGATGATTTATACGCAAAATATAATTGAAATACGACTAAAAGCGCAAACATTATTAAAAGTATAACAAAAATATATTTAAAAATGTACAAATTCACAAAATAAACATATAGGGAATAATAGGTAATCCCAAAATTCTGAAACTGAAGCAGATAAAAACTTTATCTTGTTCAATACAGTTTGCCACTGATTTTATCAGTTATCCTTTGTGCTTCTTGGTCAAGCCCGATATCTGTGTATGTTTTATGCACCAAGCTCAACAGATAAGAGTTGTCTTTTGCAATGGATTCTGCTTTTTTCAGAACGTTAAGCCCTTTTTCAGTCTGACCGTTTTTGTAAAGACCATGACCGTTATACAGATGAACATCAATCCTGTCGGGAGCTTTTTTAATTCCTATTTCACTCACCCTTATCAGTTCGATCCAATTTTCAGACAGAACATGCGATTCGCATGCTTTTTCAAGATAAAAAATATTGTTTTCGTCCTCGTATGCAGCTTCGTATTCTTTTGCAGCTTCGCCGTAGTTATTGTTTTTATAAAGTTTGAAAGCCTTGAATGGATGCCCTTCAATCTCTATATCGTATTCTTTTTTTATTTTTTCAATCCAGCTTTTATATTTATCTGAATTTAAAAATTCATTAACAGTAAGAATCTCGGTATATTCCTCTAAAGTACGATAAAATGCTTCATTTCTCTCAACATAAACTATCTCATAACCATCGTCCATTTTGACAGGAGAAAGAAGTTGTCCAGTTTGTGCTTCAAAAATCAGATCGAATAAATTACTCTTGGAAATATTGTAAACAGCGTCCTTTATCAATCCGCCGTTTTCTTTTGTACCTTCATCATCAGAATATTCCTTTACAAGTTCCTCAAAGCTTTCTCCGGAAGACAATTTGGAATATATTTCATTTGACAATGCTAAGGCTTCGTCATCTGTTCTTTTTGAATTGGAAATATAAATATGCCTGAAATCAACACCCCTGTTGATCATTTTGTGCATTCCGTATTCCTCTTCGATTACTTTGCTATCAACAGTAAAATCTTCTTCGCCTACACCCTTTAAATAACATCTGTGTCTTAGCAGGTAGTCATGTATACCTTCTTTCATAGATTCTTCATCACTATAGTTTTGGGATTGCATAAAAGCTGACAGTTGATGGGAATCTTTAAAGCGGGTTTTTATGTGTTTTTCTATATATTGCATAACTTCATCATCTGTAACTGTTATACCCGATTTGTTAACTACATAGTCATCTAGTACAACTCTTTCAATTATTTGGTCGAGCAGGATATCGTTACGTTCCTCATCGCTTTTTTGTAGCATTTCGCCGTTTGTACTCCATCTTTTAAAAAACTTATTATTTTCCTCGGAAAATATGTCGGTACTTACATACTCTCCGTCTATTTTAAGGGCATTATAACCGAAAGGTTTTGATAAACTATCATCGTTCGATGGATTTTTCTTCTGACTATTTATGTATACGGCTGTTAAAGAGGCTATAAGCAGTATTACTACAGTCAAAGCAATAACTTTTGTTTTCATTGTAATTCCTCCTATATGCTAAGGAATAAGTAAAAAATATTACTCCGCTTTTTCCCATGGCTATTTGGTTTCAAATAGCTGTTAAAGCAATAATGGTAGCGAAAGCTATATTTCTATTCTTCCTGAGTGACAATATTTTTACAAATTAATAACATGAACTAAAGAACCTTGCATATAATTATATATTTTTTTCGGGTATGTTTCAATGCCTGTAGAATTTTGAGTTTCCCCATTTTTTAATATAGTGCTAAATAGTCCAGCAAGGTAGAGAGGGCAAAACTATAGATTGCAAAATAGCTTTCATTCCTATATCTTTACCTGCCTTTCCTAACAGGGAATTAAATATGATTGTCGTGCATGGATTTGGCGAAACACCTGTGATGCTTATCAGCAATATTAAATTTTCTGACAAAAGACTTCCTGTTGTTATTACCAAAGTTTATCTCATGCGCTGGAGAATTGAGGAATATTACCGCTTTAAGAAGCAACAGTTTGGATTTGAGGATTTTCGGGTTCAAAGCCTTACATCTATCCGTGCCCTTAATACAATACTATCTCTTCTTATCGGACTTCTAGGTACTTTTGCAGAGAAACACAATGATAGTATTTTAGTTTTTCATATAATAGAATGTTCAAAAAGAATTTTTGACAGACCCAAGTTTATCTTCTATGCACTTGGCGATGGTATTTTCAACATCTTAAAGAAAACTAAGGAAGGTGTCCGATTATTCCTCGAAAAGACACCTCCATCACAACAACTTGCTATTTTTCCCATATAGTTCCGTCATTTTCTATTTTGACATTATTCGACAAATTTTCAAGTTTATAGTATAGATGTCTTTGCTGTATGCTGTCCTTCGTTAAAATAGTCCTGAGGTTGATTATCTCACACGGTATAACCTTTACCTTAGAAATTTCGCTGTTTTCAAGCTCAATTGTCAATACAGCGGATTCTCTTTTCTGGTTTGTAAAAATAAAATTACCCAAGCTGTACGCGATTAATTTGCCTTTATAAAATTCAAATCCCTGTAAGACATGAGGATGCGAACCTATTACCAGATCGGCGCCTTCATCTATATAAAGCCTTGCAAGCTTTTCCTGATATTCCATTGGTGTTTCCTTAAGTTCCTCCCCCCAATGTACGTATACCACAACAACATCTGCATTTTTCCTTGCATCGGAGATATTCTGTTTTAATATTGCGGGGTCATAGGTGGTAGCCACACCAGGCTTTTTAGTTCCTGCGTGCCACGAAGTAAAGGGTACAACACGGCTTGAGGCAAGAAAAGCTATATTTAGTCCTTTTTTTTCAATATAAACAGGTGCAGCTGCACTGTCCATGTCGTGTCCTGCACCTGCATATAGAATATTATTATCGGAAAGATAGCTGAAAGTGTCTGTCAAGGCTTCCACACCATAGTCAAGTATATGATTGTTTGCAAGAGAAACTATGTCGATACCACAATGTGTCAATATTGATAAATGTTCTGGTTTAGCTCTGAAGGTATACTGTTTTGTGGGATCCTTTATACCCCTTATGCTGACTGGGTTTTCAAGGTTTACCATTGCAATATCCGATGATTTAAGGATTTCATCAACTTCATTGAAAATATAGCTGTTTCCATTCCTTTCAATAAGCTCCCCGACTCCTCTGTCGAGAAGAACATCTCCTGCAAAGGTAAGAGTAATGCGTGTAATTTCCTCTGCAATTATTTCTTCTTCTGTTGCAGGTGCTCCGTACGGAGTGGCAAGTATGGTATTGTCTCCCGATGGCTCGGGAATCTGTAGGTTATAGGTGTTTCCACTAAAAGCAGTAACAGCCATGTATATCAGCACTAAAAATAGAACAGACAAAATAACTTTTTTCATAATTAATCTCCTATATATTCTCTAAAATGATTATACAATATGAGAGTGGTTTTTACGATTAAAAAAATATTTAAAAGTTCTTTTCCATTGGATATGAATGCTTATACCATTAATTCCAATCATAGGTATACTCAACCGGGTACACCGAGTTTATACTTTGGAGATGGTGAAAAAACTGTATATGCAGAATTAGGTATCGAAATTAATGAAAATAAAAGAAAAATATCATCAAATATCTTGAAACAATATATATATTAATCACGAAAAGAATTCTACATTTGAAATAAATAATTTTCGTGATGTTGCATTAAGGAAATTGAAATGCGATGTAAAATCTTTGTCGCATTCAATATAAACAAAGAATTTAGAAAAATAATAAAAATTTTTACGCTGATAAATGAAAGATATGTTAAAATATAGAGAAGCATTGTTGAAATTGTATTTGGCAAATGGAGGATTACAGATGCAGGGAAATGTTTTTAGCAAGGAAATCAAAATGAAAAGCAGTGTTCTGGCACTTTTGATACTGGCCTTAATTGGCAGTATGTCCGCAGTCGGGATTTTGATAAAAGATAGTCCAGATATAATTATCAGCAAAGAAGATGATTCTTATAAGAAGTCGTATGGTATCAGTGATACAGATAAAGAGTCTGATGAAAGCAAGGAAGAAAATGAAGTTGCTGAGGAGATTAAAGTCTATGTGGTCGGTGAAGTGAACAAGCCCGGTGTTGTTACAATTGTAAAGGGTCAAATAGTCAAGGATGCATTGGACCTTGCTGGTGGTACTACTGAAAATGCGGATGTAGAAAACATTAATCTTGCTTATGAGCTAAAGGAAAATGTTATGCTGAGAATAAAAACGAAAGCAGAAGTCAGTGCGATTATTGACCAAACAGCATTAAAGAAGAATGAGGGGAGTCAAATTGCGTTGCCTCCCCAAAAAAGCACAGCAAACGAAGTCAATCAGGCTACAAATAGAACAACTGCTCCTTCTCAGGTAGCAGGAAGTGTATCAAAAAGCACTTCTCCAAGTCCCAAGGTCAATAATAAGGCAAATGAGCCTTATGACAAGACGCTTCTTGCGGGTATGGATATTATTAAGGATAGCGGAGGAGCTGTTGTAGAAGAAAAAGAAGGTAAGGATAAATCGGAAGCCAAAATAAATATTAACACTTCAACCGCAGAAGAGCTTGATTTGCTTCCGGGAATTGGACCTTCCACAGCAACAAAAATAATTACATATAGGCAGAAAAATGGGGAATTTAAAAAGATAGAAGACATAATGGAGGTTTCGGGAATAGGTGAGAGTAAGTTTGATAGTATCAGAGATTATATTACTATAGATTGAACTTAATAACTCAACTTTCCCACTTGTAGTATTTTGAGGCTCTGGTTGCTCACAAGTTAAGG
>CAYPCH010000060.1:0-22197 GCA_964409165.1 uncultured Oscillospiraceae bacterium
TCCAGCTTTTCTTGCAATTTGGATTTTTCTTTTTCCAGAGGGTCTATGTATTCTTTTTCTGCATCCTTTTTTTCCTGCTCCAACCTGCTTATTTCTGCTAATGTCTCAAGTATTTCAGGAGATTCTTCTATTTCTTCTGTTTCTACTCCCACTACTTTTGCTGCTATCAGTACTGCCAAAAGGCGCTTTTGTTCACTTATTGAGTCTTCCAGCGGTTTTATGTATTCCTCTTTTGCGTCTTCTAGTTCCCTTTCTTTTTCGGCTATTTTGTCTTCAAACACAGTTATTTGCTTTTCAAGTCTTGTTTTTTCTGCTAACAGGTCAATGTATTCATTTAACAGCTTGTTCAAACCTTTTCCGTAATTGAATGTGTTTGAGCACATTACATTATCTGATAATCCTAGCTTCTCCTCATGAATCTTTGTCAAGTCTTTTTCAAAATTCAAACTAAGTTTTATGATTGCAGACTGCTTACCCAAATCGCTTATTGAAAAAATCTTTTCGAGAAACTCTTCCGCCAACTGCTTTGGTGCACGGTATTTCATATATTCTACAATTTGATCCCGTATCACTTCGTTTTCTGCAATACTGTACATAGGTGTTATTTCTAAACGCTCCACCTTGTATCCGTACAAGTCTAATATCTTCCATCCAAGCTTTTCTTTTTCTTCTTTTGACATTAACATTTTGTTAAGGTTATCCAATACAATTGCTTCCAGCTTCTTCGGGTCATTTTCGTACAAACCAAATAGTCCATACTGCTCTTTTAATGTTTTATCATATACCGATAATTCCGACATCAACGCAGTGCTAATAGCGCTTTGTGCTTGACTTTTGCCTGTTGTGATTCTTGCCCCGTCAACCAAGACTCCTGTCAGCATCATTACTGCAACTAAAATTATTGCTAAAAATATTGATATGGCACCTTTTGTTTTTTCAAATACTCTCATAAAATTCATCTGCATTGACCTCCCATATATTTCTAATACACAAACGAACTAAGTTTGTCAAATAACTTCCTCATTGAGCTCAACACAGTGTCAGACAATTTAACCCCTAGTCGTTTTTCAACTCCCTTATCTATTTGATTGGAAACATCCACCAGCATATCCGTACTTCTTATATACTCCGCCGGTTCACTGATAACCGCTTCTGCCCGCGAACCAATAACAAATTCGTTTCCTATACCAAATCTATTTAATAAACTCCCAAAGGGCATTTTATAATTATGCTCTATTTGCACTACCAGTTTTTTATCAAACACTGCCTTCTTTATTTCAACTGTCGGATTACATTTTCTGCCAGCACCCAATATGCTTTTCCTTTCAACCTCATATATTACATACTGCTTAATTATATCCTTTTTTCTATCCTCATTTGTGTCTATCAGCCTCCAGTAAGGCATTGTATCTCTCATATCCTTTTTCTCTATTTTTTGCATAAACATATCTTTGTAGGGATTTACCCACATAACAGCACCTTTTTCAACGGCATCATTTGCAATAGATGATATACATGCTTGCTGATACAAAAGCATACACAAATACATTATGATGATAATTACAAAAAATGTTGTTGTAAAGACTATTGTTGTTTCTATTGTCAAGCTTCCGTTATTCTCTCTTAGTTTTTTGATCATTTTGGCACCTCGATATTATACATTTTATTCGTTCTTGATAAAGCAGATATATCAACACAGGCTGGATTTTTATATCTTTAATGCTTATAACCATGCAAGTTCAAGGGATGTATGTCCTAGCTTCTGATTAGATTAACTCTCTTATGTACTTGCGTTAAGATTTATAAAAAGTCAGACATGCTCTTTCCATCTTTTTTTAAAAATACCTCTCTTTTTTTATTTCACTTTTTCACGTCGCTATTTGGCTTCAAATAAGCGTTAAGTCAAAATTATAGTAAAAGTTATATTTCACCTAGAAATTGAAGTGCCATGTAAAATCTTTATCGCATTCAATATATATATAGCTTAAAATCCATTAGATGAATCATATTAATAATACATTTTATTTAACATATTACCAAATTTTTTCTTCAATTTCAATATGCTTTTTGTATGTTAAAAAAGCCTTGCCTGTATATTGCAACGCTATCCTATTCTCGGGTCTGGTATCAAAAAAGTACAACACAATCAGAAACAGCCATTCGAAAGGTTTCATCACGATATATACAATATCTGCACGCAAGCTGGTTGTAATATGTTTTGACAGAGGATATCCGTATTTATCATAGATATGCCTTACAATTCTATGCAACCAAGGCATTCTCTCCTCTATCAACTGCTCAAATGCATTTGCTACACAGAGTTGCCTGTTTACTACAATTTTGGCGCCGTGCCTTATACCCATCCTGGTGGGTTTCACTATCTTTTTATGCCCATGTAATGCCGCTGTACATAAATAGTGTCCTTGTGGTTGAATCGGAGGTGGGGATATCTTTTGTGACAGGGTCCAATCGCTGGTTTCAGTAAATGCTTTAATAGCTGCGTCCGGCGACTGCCCAAATAAAACAAGACTGTAGGCATATGCACATATGAGACAGGAGTATGAAGGTCAATCGTACCGCTACCGATAACAACAGGTTGTGTATACTCCATTGCGCTCCAAGAACTAAATAATATTAAGCATAGCAAAAAAGGAGTGCTGAACAATTAACTTCGCAGCACTCCTTTTTCTTTTGTACTCCTTCAAGTAGCAACTACATCATCATATCTTTATATTTATTCAAATCATCTGCATTCTTAATAAATTTTGTCAATGACTCAGTAACCTTGTCAAGTTCAAGCGCAGTACGTTTAAGATCCTCCATCATTATTACCTGTTATATATCTGAATCTATCTTATATATCTAAATACACATGTTATTTTATGTAATTCATCGGATTTACAGGGATTCCGTTTTTACGAACTTCGAAATGGAGGTGAGGGCCTGTAGACCTGCCTGTACTTCCCACATATCCTATTATATCACCCTTGGCTACCCTTTTCCCTTTTTTCACATTCATTCTGTCTTGATGCCCGTAATATGTATTAAATCCGTTTTCGTGATCTATTATAACCAGATTGCCATATCCGCTCATCCATCCGGCAAATTTTACAATACCGCCGTCTGAAGCTGTAATGGGAGTTCCACGCGGTACCGCAATATCCACTCCGTTATGCTGTCTCCCCCATCTCTCGCCAAAGGATGATGAATACCTTCCGCGGGTAGGCACGGCAAACGAACCTGTTGCAACTGTCCGTGGTCTTTGTTTTGTCCCTTTTAACAAGACCCCGGGCTTGGGTACTTGCAAAACACTTTCGCTATATACATTGGTTTCTTCCAGAACGCCGTTAACAACCACAAGTTCTTGCTTTACAAGACTTTTTCCTTCTAATCCTTGTATTTTAGTTTTTGTATCTCCTCTGTATAAATCCTCTGTTTCCTCATACACAATCTCATAAGGAATACTTTCAATAACAGTTTGGTATATTATCTTTTGAACATTTAAGCCATACCTTGGTACTACCAGATTCAATACCTGACCTATTGAAATATGGTCTACATTCAAATCTGGATTTGCTTTCTCAATATCTGCAACCCTGACTCCTAACTCTTCAGCAATTTCGCTGACTGTATCGCCTGCCTCGACGGTATATGTTCTCAACTCGCTGCCCGGCTCTATTATTGCTTCATAAACTTCTTCCGGGTTGTCCAGCTCCTTTAGCGGAACATTTTTTTCAACTATGTTGACATCCTCAACAAAACCTATTTCTTTAACATTCTCACTCTTATTCTCATCTTTATTTATGTAAGGTTCCTTTACTTTATCAAGTACTTTTTCGGCAGAAGCCTTATCCTTAAAGCACGCTATGTCTTTACCGTCAACATTTATAGCATACGCCTTCAAGTTCAGTTTTGCACTATCCCCAAGTAAATCCTTTAGTGTGCTGTTTTCAAGTTTGCTTATATCCTTCAGTGCAACTTTATTGAAGGTTAACTTATTCATTAAAACAGCTTCTGCTCCATATTTCTGTTCTGTCCTTTTCAAAATATCTTTTACCATATTATCTATAATATCTGTAGTTTCTACTGTCGCTATGTATTTATCGTCAAGCATTACTTCGTAAGCATCTTCAGTTGAACCCGCAAACAACACTGTTGTTCCTGCAACAACTACCACAATAATAGCTGCTGTAGTCAAAAACAATATAAACTTTTTCCTCTCCAACATCTTTACTTTAGATAACAGTTCCATCAGAAATTTTCTGTTAAAATAGTTTCTCATCAGTATTAAGAATCTCCTTGTCAAGATAAAATGTGTATATCTTATAATACTTTATATCATTATGCAAATGTATGCAATATTTTTCAGTAATTTTATTGTTTTATTATAACTATGCTAAATGCAATGAAACTTTTACATCGCACTTTAATTTTTCCAATGCACAATCTTTTTCGTGATTAATATAATACACTCAACTTTCCCACAGTATTTATGGGCTCTTTGCCACTAACGTAGCATTGCTCACCGCGGTCAAAAAGTAAACTTTTTGACCTTAACTTGTGAGCAACCAAAGCCTCAAAATACTATAAGTGGAAAAGTTGAGTAATACAGTACAAAACCACTGTAGAGTTTTTTACGAACCTGTTCCTGTGTAGCTGTTCAAGCCTTTCGTCCATACAGCATAGGCAATCATAAATAACGTTACAGCTACAAAAGGAGTTATAAAAACCATCACATCAGTATCACCGGGTCTTAAAAAGAACTTTGCTGGATAATAAGAAACAAAAGCTATAGGCACTATTCCCGTAAAAATAAATCTGAATACATTGTTGAATATTGTCATAGGATACCTCGCATACTGACCCATTCTTGATATCAACTCCATTACCGAAATCGATTCAATAACCCAAAACGATACTGACGCGGAAATTATCATCATGGAAATCATAATAAGGGACGCACTGAAAACAAAAATAAAAAGCATGATTATATTAATGGGAGTCCAGCTAATGCCAAGCTTCACACAGGAATACACAAATATTATTAACGCAAACGCCAGCTGACCCAGCCCTTTGAGGTCAAAAACCTCTGAAGAATAGTAGAACAAAGTATTAATGGGCTTAAAATAATATTTTATAAATGCCCCGCTTTTAAGGTGAAACCTTAGCGACCAAAGATTATCAAAAAACAGCTGCTGCGGTGTCAGTGCAAGTAATGCAAATGCATACAGAAAAAGCAGCTCATTATAATTCCAGCCGTCGATATTGTTTATTGACTTAAATAAAATCCAGTAAGAAAACAATCCCGTAATATTTAAAAGCAGCATGGCGAAAGTGCTTATGTAAAAATCGCTCCTAAACTGCATCCTCGCTTTAATGTATTGTGATACCATCATGAAATAAAGCCTTATATAAAACCTCAATGTCTTCATGTCAACCTCCGTTAACTGTTACTACCTTAATGGCTTTTCGGTAAAATAGCCTGTTAAATGCAACAAGCACCAGAATCCAAAAAATCTGTATAGCCAATCCGTTTAAATGCTGAACCAATGTTAGTTCCTTTGAAATCAATGTGTTCAACGGAATACTATATATAGCTTGAAAGGGAAGCAGGTTAACCACATTTCTCAATGCTTCAGGAAAAAAACTCAATGGTATTACAGCTCCCGACAAAAGCATCACTATTGAATCCTTTGCCGAACTCATCCCCCATGTGGATTCATTGTAAAAACACAAAAGTCCTACAAAATAGTCTATATTAAACTGTATGAGAAATGCCATAACCAGTGACAGAACAAAAAACAATATGTTCCACCCCACCTTTATTTCTGGTTTGAACACCACCAGTATAAACACAGCTGACGGAATACTTATTGTTATCAATTTTATCAATACAACCCCAAGGCTGTCAAAAAGCTTGAATAATTGCAAATCCATAGGTTTTATAAGGTGCATAACAATTGTGCCCTCTATTACCTCCCTGGACATGCCCCACTCAACCCATGTGGTAAAAAACACAAAAATGGTTGCTGCCAGCGCCAGATAAACAAAAACCTCGTTGAAGGTCATTCCGTTCAAGCTTGTTACGCCCGACGAATAAATGGATCTCCACAAAAAATATATAACTGTTATATAAATCAAATTGCTGATGACAGTAAATATAGAGTTAAACCTGTATACCGTCATAAGCCTAAATACTTTTGCGGTAACGGTAAAATACTTTTTCATATAAGACCACCTTCATAAATCTCTCTTATAACCTTCTCGGTAGGTATATCTTCAACCTTTATATCCCTTAAAGGATAAAGGGTCATAAGATAATTCAAAACCTCAACAGGTTTTATTTCCTCTACATTTACAGTTATACTGACCCAAGCCTCATCCTGACGTTCAATTTCCATAGGTTTTGCGGACATGAATTTTTCATTGATCTTTTGTGTAAAATCCTTCAGCGTACTTTCGCCCTGATCGGGTAATTCCATCTTAAGTACCCTGTAGGAACCGAAAATGCTGTTAACTTTTTGAGTGGTGCCGTCAAACAAAATTGACCCCTTATCAATAATTATTATTCTTTTGCACAATATCTCAAGATCGCTTATATCATGGGTTGTAAGCAGAATAGTCGTTTTATTTATTGTGTTAAGCTCCTTTATAACGCTTCGGATTTTGTTCTTAATGGAAACATCCAGACCGATTGTGGGCTCATCCAGAAAAATAATTTTGGGGTTATGTAAAAAAGCCGCCACAATATCACACAGCATCCTCTGTCCTAGAGACAAAAACCTTACTGGAGTATTATTCAGGGACTTTAGATTGACAAGTTCGTTGAAAATCCCCATATTTTTCTCGTATACACTGTTTTCAATTTCAAATATTTCTTTGAGAACCTTGAAAGACTCTATAACAGGCAACTCCCACCACAATTGGCTTCTCTGCCCGAAAACAACTCCTATGTTGCGTACATATTTCCTCCTTTGCCGGTAGGGTAAATAGTTATCAATCATAATATCACCCGAAGTAGGCTCAAGCACACCCGTCATCATCTTTATGGTAGTTGATTTCCCCGCACCATTCGGTCCCACAAATCCTACCATTTCACCTTTATCTATACTCATGGATATATTATCTACAGCTTTTACTATCTTGTAATCTCTTGAAAAAAGATCCTTTATAGCCCCACCCAGACCTTCATGCCTGTTCAAAACCTTAAAATGTTTGCTCAAATTGTTCAGCTCAATTATGCTCATAAAGACACCCCACATTTGCATATAAAATTCATTAAACAAGATTATATAGACATCACGTATTATATAATTGCACATAAATCAGGTTAGCAGAAGAAATAATAACAGAAAAGATAACAATAGAAGGAATTAAACAGGTTAAGTGTTTTTCTCCTAACAGATGTTTTTCTTCTAACAGAAAAGAGGCATAATGTATACCCTCTTTTCTGCATTCTGTATATTGACTATCTTTCTCCTATCGGGACATACTTTCGCCTTTGAGCAATGCTCTTATATGCAGGTCTTATAATTTTGCCGGCATTCACTATTTCTTCAACCCGGTGTGCACTCCAACCAACAATTCTGGATATCGCAAAAATCGGAGTATACATTTCCGGGGGAATATCCAACATACGGTACACAAAACCGGAATAAAAATCTACATTTGCACTTACTCCCTTATACATTTTGCGCACATCTGCTATTACTTCCGGAGCAATCTTTTCAACTTTTGAATAAAGCATATACTCATCCTCAAGCCCCTTTTCCTTTGCCAGCCTTTCAACATAATCCTTGAATATTACTGCTCTAGGGTCGGATATTGAATACACTGCATGCCCTATTCCGTATATAAGCCCTGAACGGTCAAATGCCTCTTTATTAAGCAATTTCATAAGGTAAGCCGTTATCTCTTCATCATCATTCCAGTCTTTTATGTTTTGCTTTATATCCTCAAACATCTGGACAACCTTAATGTTTGCTCCGCCATGCCTTGGTCCCTTCAGCGAACCTAATGCCGCAGCTATTGCCGAATATGTGTCAGTTCCCGAGGATGTTACAACATGCGTTACAAAGGATGAATTGTTACCTCCTCCATGCTCCGCATGAAGCACAAGGGCAAGATCCAGTAGCTTTGCCTCAAGTTCAGTGTATTTACTATCCGGTCTGATCATATGCAAGATATTTTCAGCGGTACTCAAATCCGGTCTGGGTGCATGAATATAAAGGCTCTTATTTTCATGATAATGAGCATAGGCCTGATATCCATATACTGCAAGCATTGAAAAACATGCAGTAAGCTTGATGCACTGCTTTAAAACATTCTTAATTGATGTATCATCCGCCTTGTCGTCAACACTATATAAACAAAGTACACTTCTGGCAAGAACGTTCATTACATCCTTGCTTGGAGACTTTAAAATCATGTCGCGCACAAAGTCATCAGGAAGCTTGCGGTTATATGCCAGCAACTCATTAAAGCTTTTGAGAGAATTCTTGTCCGGAAGTTCCCCAAAAAGCAGAAGATAACAAGTTTCTTCAAACCCGCTCCGGTTCTCACCAAGAAATCCGTTAACGATATCAACAACATCCACGCCTCTGTAAATAAGTCTGCCCGGGACAGGAACCATTTCATTTTCGTCAACAATATATGCATGTACCTCACAGATATCTGTCAATCCTACCAAGACACCTCTTCCATCTATATCACGCAGACCACGTTTCACGCTATATTTGCTGTAGAATTCAGGCTCAATCTTACTGCATTTTTGAGCCATAACGCTCAATTCATCAAGCATTTTAGTTTCATTGATCTCTATATTACTTTTATTCATAGAATCCCCCTTTTCCTACAGTCTTTTTTAAAACTGTATTGAACACAATAAAGATTTTAAATCGCACTTCACTTTTCTTAATACAATATCACAAAAATTAGTTTTTCAATTAAGAATCATTTTCGTGATCAATATACATTACTTAAGACAAGCGGTTTACCTAAAAGACAATATCATTTAAATGAATAAATTTGTATTATAATTTTACATTATGTCAGTTGTAAATACAATAAAAAAAACAACTTGCTTTAAATGGTATTATTGCTTGTTTAAACTCAACAACTCAACTTTCCTACAGTATTTATGGGCTCTTTACCACTAACGTAGCATTGCTTACCGCGGCTAAAATGTAAACTTTTTGCCCTTAACTTGTGAGCAACCATAGCCTCAAAATACTATAATTGGGAAAGTTGAGTCAATAATTATTCGCAATTCATATTAAGAATCGGTTTCATTCTTTATATGCTCATGATTCTTTAGGTGGTCCATGCAATACTCATAATCGCCTTCACAGGATGAACAATACCTGAATTCAGCCTGAGGATTGTCTTTTTCCGTTATTCCGCATACGGTGCATTTATGCATAAAGGCTTTATGAGGTTTACTCAAATTGAACTTCGTCTTCCTCACAATGGAACCCCCTCTGGTTCTTGACCTGAACAAAATATCCTTTCCAAAGAAAAGAAAATAGTTTATTATCGACATAATTGCAGCTACCTTAAAAGATAACGGGATCAGGGGCATCAGAATTACAAACGATATGCCGAACCAGTTAAGCCACGCCATATACTTAACCTTAACAGGAATAAAAAAGAATAGCATTATTTCGTAATTCGGGTATATACGTGCAAAGGCTAAAAACAAAGACATGTTAAGGAACGTTGCCGTTCCCATCGAACCCTCTGTATACATGTTCATGATATACGTTGCAACTGTTGTACCGATCATCCCGGTCAGATAGAACAAATTGAACTTAAAGCTTCCCCATTCTTGCTCTAAGGCTGTCCCGATGGTATAATAAAGGCTTAAGACAAAAAGAATCCAGATTATTGACGAAAATCCAAGCACAGGAGGTATAAATATATATGTAATCAGCCTCCAGACCTCACCTTTTGATATAAGGTAAGGGTTTAAATACAGCAGGTCAATAACTTCCGGTTTGACCAGATGGAGCAGAAAAACAGCCATATTAAGCGCTACAATGTGTAGCATCAGTCCCTTTATTGCAAATTTGCGAAATTTTCTTTCCAATCTGTCAAGCAAACTCATTATTATCAACACTCCCAGATTATTTATAAATAATTATAATTATTATACCCCTGTTAATTGCTTTATTCAAATTATATTAATTAACTCAACTTTCCCACTTATAGTATTTTGAGGCTCTGGTTGCTCACAAGTTAAGGTCAAAAAGTTTACTTTTTGACCTTAACTTGTGAGCAATGCTATGTTAGTGGCAAAGAGCCCATAAATACTGTGGGAAAGTTGAGTTAATTACATTATTTGAATTATAATTTTACGCTTAAGCGTTTTTCTATTTATCTGTTATATCAAATCTGTCCAAGTTATAATAAAAACTGCACATCGTCAAAGGCTCTCCATATGAAAATGCGCAGTTTAATTTGTTCTGCAATAATCTCTATATAATGCTATTCTTTATATTATTCTTTATATTATTCTTTATCCTGTTCTTCGACTTCACTAACAGATTCATCTTCGTTAACAGCTTCACCGGATATTATAATAACATCTTGTTCCCCTTCATTTCCGTCTTCACTCTCAACAAGAACCAGAGGTATCTCCTGCTTGGCACCACATTTCGGACAGTATGCAACTTCCGCCTCCAACTCGGCTGTACAAGAAGGACATACTTTTACGTCCTTCAGACGTAATATTTGCTCTTTCATTGCTTTAATGTCATCCTTGCTTGTAACTATCTGCTCACAATGTTTCTTTAACTCCTCTTCCACAGTTTCCCCAGTCTCATATAAAGCAAACACTTTTCTGCCTATCTGTGCATATACCTTTTCTATTTTATCTTCTTCATTGCTTATGCTAACTTTTAATTTTGTAATCTCCACAACATCACTTGACTTTCTTGCGGCTGTTTTCGCGGCATCGCTAACTTTCTTTGAAATCTTTTTTACAAAATCCATAAATGCTTCCTCCTTTCACTCATAAAACGTATTTAACTCTATACTATATATAATATACTATTTAATAATATATTCCAATACCAAAAATAAATATTTTTAATTGTTTTATTAAGATTTTTAATAAAACAATTAACTTTATACATCTAAAGCTTTGTAAAGTTGGCAAAATTGCAAAGTAAAAAAAGCTTTTCCAACTTTACATGAGATCAATTATTGTCCTTTTTTCCTTTTAATTTTTTTGCTTCCTACTTTTTGCTTCCTACAAAGAAATATCCATAAGTTACAACAAAGAAAATCAGACCAACAGACATCCACATAATACCCAGTAATTTTTTATCACCCATTATGTTATGAACACCTACAAAAGAATCATCTCCGTGCCTTCATTAACATAATAAGGGTAGATTTGTATAAATCCACCCTTGTTATGTACCAACACCTTATATTATTATACCATATAACTGCTTGCCCTTGTTCAAAAAAGCTCCTAGTGCCCTGTTAGTATTGGCAATATGTTTTATTATCAAGTCAACTACCGCTTATCCAATAATACACTGATTTGCACTAATTCATGGTAAGTATTTTGCCATTCTTAGGATTTATGTAAACCAACCAATAGCCAAACGCACCATATTTAGGGTCATTTCCCTCTAACTGTGCCCATCTGCAAATATTTGCAAAAGGCTTTTCATCAACCCAATATACCGATGGTATTCCACAGACTATAAACTGCTTACCTTCATCCCCATCATAAATCCCGACAATCAGATGCCTGTATTTGAAATGTGCCATCAGCACCTGAGGATTAAAAAGCACCGGTACCTTAATATTTATCTGGAACAATGTGTTGTTAAGATGGACGGGACTTACTACTTTCCACCATTTATAATCCTTCCTGTTTGTCTTGAAGGGATCATACTTTATAAAGCATTTGTCAAGCTTCTCTTCAACCATCTTCACATCGGCAATACCCGGTTCAGGGTTTTCGCATGTTTTTGGACTGCAATTGCTGCAAGTATTACAGTCTTTTTTATCAATTCCGATATTATCCTTGCCTATTTCGTGATTACCGGGCAGAACTTTATTTTCTGTATTTTCTATTCCTGTATTTGGGTTCTCATTAACATCGCTTCCAGACTGTTCAGACTGTTTATGCTGTTCAAATTGTATATTCTGTTCATCGTTCTCAGGATGTTTTACTTCTTTGAGTCCGTCTTCAGTCCCAGCCTCCTGCTCATTTTGCTTTTTATCCAATGCTATTTTTACTTCAATTCCTTCATAATTGTTATCGCTATTTTTGTCTTTTAAATTAGTATCATCTGTACTTTTTACATTTTCATCAACACTAACGTCAAATTTGCTTATTATTTCTTCCTTGAATTCTTTACCCACATTACCTGCATTACCTGCTTTACCTGCTTTGTCTTCTTTACTTGCATTATCTGTTTTATCTTCTTTGCTCATTATGTCTTTTTTGACCTTATCTTTATCTTTTTTCTCTTTTTCCTCTTTTCTTATTTGCTGTTCAGACAGTATCTTTTTAAGTTTGCTCCTCCAGTCGGATTTTCCCCCTTTGTACGATATCAGAGGGCATATGATTTCGTTCAAGGTTTTTCCTTTATGTTGTACCAGCACCGCCACAACATTGATATCTTCAATAGTAAGACCGGTTCTGCCTATATTGCCGGGATCAAATTCCAAGGATAGTTCACCCTTATTCCTGTTCAAAGGAATTATACCTGCGTCAAAAGGGACTATACCGTTTTCATCTGTCTTCATCATGTAAAGCACATAATCCAGTTTTAAACTGTCTTCCCTTAAATTCGATACATGGCAGTCCAATTTCCCCTTACCATCTCTCACTTCAATCTTCACATGCCCCATGGGTTCTCCGCCTTCTTTAAACCCTACATCCTCTTGACTGAATATAAGAAATGACCTCTGGTATTTATACTTGCTATCCAATTCTTCTCCCCCCAATCACTGTTTTTAAATTACCATTAACTTTTTGGTTGGTGTGTCACAAAAGCAATTGCCGTCTCCTTTTCACTTACTCAACTTTTCCACTTATAGTATTTTGAGGCTCTGCTTGCTCACAAGTTAAGGTTAAAAAGTTTACCTTTTGACCGCGGTGAGCAATGCTGATTTAGCAGCAAAGAGCCCAGAAATACTGTGGGAAAGTTGAGTTATTTATATATTATGAACATCCTATATTTTGCCGTTCATATATATTTATATGAGTCCTGATATAAAAAAATCCGTTTATACACAAAATAAATAGCATAAACGGATACGCAAATTATAATCAATTTTTTAATTAAAGAATGAGAGTAAAATATTACTGCTACCTTTTCGCCTCGCTATTTGAATAGCAAATTGGCAAGCTGGGCAAATTTATTAATGGACAGCGTTTCTCCCCTTGCATTTTCATTTATATCAAGCTCTTTTAAAATTCCCTTCAATTCCTCTTTTGTTTTATTGAAATTGCCTGAATTGTACAGTGCATTGATCATTGTCTTTCTTCTCTGTCCAAAGGAAGCTCTTACCACCTTGAAAAATATATCTTTATCAAGCAGTATGACCGGAGGAGTTTTATATATTTCAAGCCTTATAACTGTTGAATCCACATCCGGCTGAGGTATAAAGCAGTGGGGCGCAACATCAAATACCTTTACGGGATTTGAATAGTACTGGACAGCAACAGACAATGCTCCGTAGTCTTTTCCGCCCGGCTTTGCAACAATTCTTCTTGCTACCTCTTTCTGAATCATAAAGACCATTTGATCAAAATCATTTTCCTTTTCAAGAAGTTTCATTATTATGGGTGTTGTTATGTAATAGGGCAAGTTTGCCACAACTTTTATACTCCCTTGATGTTCTTTATCGAGAAGCTCTTTTATATTTACATCCATTATATCCATGTTAATAATTTTTACATTGGAAAACTCTTTTAAATTATCCTGCAATGCAGAAATAAGGTGCTTGTCTATTTCAACAGCTATTACCTTTTTTGCTCTACGGGCAAGCTCGCAGGTCATGCTCCCTATACCGGGACCTATTTCAACCACAAGGTCGTTTTCTCCCACCCCCGCAGCATCAACTATGCGCCTTACAACATTTTCATCCGCCAGAAAATTCTGTCCTAATGATTTGGTAAGTCGAATATTATATTTTTTAACTATCTCACGTGTGTTATGTTCCATTATTTCAACTCCAATAAATAATAGACTGATAAAAAGCTCCGGTACATCAAGTCCCTAAGCTTTTTGCTGGATTTCCCTCCAGCAAACGACCCTGACAAAAACAGCCGGGACATCAAATCCCGGCCTATTACAGTCCCTTCTTGCATTTAACCAAAATCTACTCACTTAGTATGTATACTTTGACTTTCTTGACTCCCCAACGGTCTACAACATCCTGTCCGTCCATATAAAGGTCAATCAAGTCTCCTTTTATTGCACTTCCGATATCGGCTGCAAGTGCGTACCCGTAATCAGGCACATCACCCACACCCTCAACATATACCCTTGTACCTAAAGGAATAACCTTTGGGTCAACAGCGATGATTCCTCTTTTTACCTTTATGCCTGTATATGTGATTCCGAACTCCGGGTGCCCCGGACTTTTTCCGGTATCCTTAAAGGATGCCGTATAGGCGGTAGCCCTCATGTTGAGAACCTTCTTATAAGCAAAGGACTCTCCCCTCGATGTGGTATATCCTAAAGATGTCCCATACTCTACAAGCCTTTTTTCCGGTTCGTAAATAACCCTTTCCTTTATTAACTGTCTGTCTATTTCTCTTTTGTCTTCATAAGTAACACTAAAAACTTTTTCTCTTACTCCATCTTTTCCTTCATTAAGAACGCGCTCTTCGCCCCTTACCATACGGGTGTTTTCTGTCCTGACAACCTCAAAGGGCACAATCTCATTCTGACTTACCATTTCCTGTCTGACGCGCACAATTCTTATATTCATGTCTTTTACTACTTTGTCGCTAGGGTCGGCTCCCTCTATTCTGTCTCTCGGTCCAAGATTTACCGGGTCACCTTTTAAAGCTTCTCCTATAGTTTCCTTACATGTCATAAGCTCTATTTCCCTGTCGTCTTCAACAACTATCACTGGTACTGCAAGCTTTATATTTATTTTATTAGTCTCGTCTCTCTTTAGCTGCGTATCAAGGGGCTGGCTTACTATATCATATTCATTTACCTTTATTCCCCTTTGTTCCAATACTTCTTTTACGGTAGATTTCATTGTCTTTACTGTCATCAATTTTCCATCGCAGTCAATAACAACCTCCTTTTGATACTGAGATAGGTAACCGATTCCAATCAAAACAGATATTACAACTGCAAATAAAACAATCGTTACTGCCTTTAATGAAACATACCTCCTAATATTTTTCGCAAGTGGTAACAAAATCACAATCCTCCTGTTAAAAATATTGAAGGGACTATTGGCTATTTTATGCTAATGAAAATTCTTTGTCAAATATTTTACCACCGCTGTCCCTTTTATGTATTTTTTACCACTTTCTTTATTATATTCACATTTCCCGATAAAATTGAAAGTTTCAATCGAAATATATCAGGGAGAAATACTTTATCAATTCATTATTTCTTCTTGAGCCTCTCGCCAAACTCAACAATGCGGTCAACCATTGTCCTTATTGCAGTTAATCCCTCTTCATCAACTATTTTTCTTCCAAGGTTCTTCCCGTCATTCTTTATTAAGGGGCAAAACCCGCTGCCCACAAGTATCATTTCATTGAGCATAATGTTCAGTGAAATCTGAGCCCACGCCTGTTCATGGGAATATCTTCTTCCTGTAATAATGGCACCCGAAATTTTGTCCCGCAAGGGACGCCTGAACCTTAAATAGCCAACTCCCGCCCTCTCTAAAAACCTCTGCATTATTGAACTTAGCCCGAACGCATTGACAGGGAAAGCATATATAATTACATCAGACTCAAGCATTCTTTGAACAGCTCCGGGAACACTGTCTTTTATGTAGCAAACTTTATCTTCATCACACCTGTAACAAGAGTCGCAATTTTTGATTTCTTCCTCGGATAAATTAATGCACTCCGTCGTCACATTCGGGTATCTGGACTTTACATAATCTATACAATAATCAACAGCACCATCGGTACTTCCATTCCTTCTAAGAGCACCATTCAAAAACAAAATTTTCATTGCGCAAACTCCTTTCCGAAAAGCGCTATCAACTTTGCTGCAAACCTCTACAGCCCCATTGAGCATACCAACAATATTTTTGCTTTACTTCTCATGCGTTTATAAATACCGCCTTGCCTTCACATAATTTATCTTATGTGAAATTATATACTACTCTTTTTTGCTTTTCAATATAAAAATTTACTTTTTTGCTTTTGCCGCAAGCTTAGTCATCTTGTTTTTAGCTTAAGTTCTACAGTTAAATCTCAAGTTTAGCCCAATTTCTTAATTTCCTTCTCATTGACTACAGTAAAACTTTGTGGTATGATACTTCCAAATTAAAACTAGATAAGAAGAGACGAGATGAGAAAAGACGAGACGAGATGAGCCGACTTATTAGCAAATAAAACATACGGTTTTATATTTTATTTGTCGGTTGTCATTTACTTCAATCATTATAACTTTCTTATCTAAAAAGAGAGGATGACAAAGATGAATAAAAATCAAACCCGCTTCATTAGAAGCCAGTCTTTATCCAAGGGCGACCTTTTTGGTCTTTTTCAAACACCTTTTTGTATCATAAATAAAAAAGATTCTTTATTGATTCACAAGGGTAAAATTGAATTGTATGAGAATGTATTGGATTTGCCTCCTTTAGACAAAATAGGAGCAAATTACATTTCAATGCTACCATTTTGCCAGATTAAAAAGGAAAAAGACTTTGAAGCTTATGATGAAGGCGAAAAAATTATAACTCTCCGAATTCAGGATACAATAGCTGTTGATTTACAACATTTCAAAAGTATTATTCCAGAAATAGTACTCGAATTGGAAGGTGATGTTGACTCAAATTTCACAGATATTGAGTTTGAAGACATTATCAGAAATGTTATAGAAAATGAAATAAAAAACGGAGAAGGTTCAAATTTTCTAATGTCAAGAAAATTCTTTGGTCAGATTAAAAACTTTAATCCAGAGCATGCCCTGTCAATTTTAAGAAGACTTATAGAAAACGAAGCTGGAAGCTACTGGAACTTTTTATTTTACACTGGAGTTAATATATTTGTCGGAGCCTCTCCGGAAAGGCTTATATCAATATCTGATTCGACTGCTGTAATGAACCCGATCAGCGGAACTATTGCAAAAGCAGGAGACAATTTTGATAAAAGGCTCGAAGAGTTCATGGTGAACCCTAAAGAGATAAACGAATTATTTCAAGTATTGGACGAAGAATTAAAGATTATTTGCAAGCTATGCCCTGAAGGCGGAAAAGTTATCGGGCCGTTTCTTAAAGAGATGAGCACACTTGTCCACACTGAATACCTTCTTGAGGGATACAAACCTGTAAATATCCTGTTGGCCTTAAAGGAAACATTATATGCTGCAACCATGGTAGGAAGCCCTTTGCAGAATGCTACCCGAATAATAAAGAAATACGAAAAGGATTCGAGAAAATATTACTCAAGTGTTATATGCGTATTTGGAAAAGATAAAAATGAGCAGGAATATATGGATAATGCTATAACCATACGAACAGTTGAGATTGAGAAAACAGGCAAATTCACCATACAATGCGGAAACAGCATTGTCAGAGATTCCATTCCGGAAGAGGAAACAAAAGAACTTCAGGCAAAAGCTCAGGGTCTGATTAATGCCATGCTAAATAGAAAAAAACCTCAAACAGAATCGTCATTATACAGTGAGGATTTATTAATCAAGCTAAAAAGCAGGAACAAATACCTCTCTAATTTCTGGCTGAAAAAATACGAAAAAGATCATTTTTATAATCAGGGTATTAATATTGATTTGATTGACAATGAGGATGATTTTATATATATGATCAGGCATGTGCTTGATTATATAGGGTACAACACAAATATATACAAGTATTACGACTATAAATATAATCCCGATGCGGACATAGTCGTTATTGGTCCCGGTCCGGGTGATCCGAATAATCTCAATCACGACAAGATTGCAATGCTCTACGAAATAACCCATGAATTGCTTAAACAGAAAGTAAAAATACTGGGTGTCTGCTTAGGTCATCAGATACTTCTGAAGTCTTTGGGTTATGAATTATTTAAGGCAGATATACCTTTTCAAGGGTTGCAGAAGGAGATAGACCTTTTTGGAGAGGTGCAGAATGTAGGATTCTATAATTCCTACTTTGCCATGGACAACAATAATCCAGAAATGATAGTATCTAAAAGCGATGACGGAAAAATATTTGCATTAAGGGGCCCAAATTGTGCAAGCTATCAGTTTCATTTTGAATCGGTTTTAACTCAAAACGGTATAAAAATTATAAATGACTCTATAGAATACCTTCTTACACCTCATAGTGAAGCTGTTTCAATACGTAATGCAACAACAAAGGCATATGCAGAATAATATACCCAACATATTTTCAGTATATGCCTTTGCTTTTAAAAAAGGAGCTTTTAGGACATAAATTAAGTGAAAAGGAGAATTTTATGATATTAATAATAAATAATAATTACAATTTACCTACAGATAATTTTTTAGGCTGCTTAAAAGAGATGAGAAAAACGAAAATTGAAATTACTTCAAGCAATACTCAAGGTGTTGGTGCTTTTACTGACATCAATCCGTCATTTATTATAATCTTATCCGGTGCTCAAAGACCGTCCTGCGATACCAGTTCTAGAGAAATTATCCGCAAGTACGGCGTTTCTGTCCCCATCCTTGAGATTACAACTGGCTATCCGTCTGTTTTGGAAGAACTTGGCTGTACAGCCAATGAGACTGCAACGGAAAGTCGGGAAAAAAACTCTCGGATTATACATACAGGAGAAGAGTATATATTTAACGGTATTCCTGTTTCTTTTACCGCAATGTGCAGTTATACTTCCGTTATAGACAGCGTACATTTGTCCGGTGAAATTATTCCCATTGCTTTTTCAACAGATGATTTTAGAACTGTTGCCATAAAACATAGTGCTCAGCATATTTACGCAATGCAAGTTAATCTTGATTTCCTTTGTACCTCCTATGGAATGACCATTTTAAAGAACTTTTTTAGTTTGGAAAATGATGAAAATGTCATAGATAGCAAGGGAGTAGGCAGAAAAAAGCTAAGCTATATCAGAAATAACATTGATGAAATTGACAGACAGATTATAAGATTATTTTCGCACAGATACAAGCATGTCAAAGATGCTTCCAACTATAAAAATTCTGTAGTGGAGGTAATTGCAGAAAAGAGAATTCAGGATGTCCTGAACAAAGTCAGGAACACTGCCGTTAAAGAAAAAATCGACCCTGATCTCGTAGTGAAAATTTATGACTTTCTTGTCCATTCTTTTATAGATATAGAAAAACAAGAATACAAAAAACATAATTAACACAATATAAAATAAAATCCTGGGCTGTTAACCCAGGATTTTTATTTTATATGCTACGTATTGCTTATTAGTCGTCTATAACAAAGTATATTTTATACAGATTCTCTTTACCATTTTCAGCTTTTACAAGCACTTTTGCACTGCCTGGCAAATATGTTGCCTGAGTTACAGTCAATTTCGCATCAGAGTCGTTTGCAACTGCCGTAACTTTAGGAATATCACTATCATCATCAAGTTCTACATAATAATTTTTAGTATTGGCATTGAAATCTTTTACAGTCACATTATTATACTTAAGAGATTTAAGTGTTGCATCTGAACTTGTGTCTTTTATAAATTTCAAATAATAAATGTTTTTTGTAACTCCATCTTCTGCAATGATAACTATCTTTGCATATCCTGGCAAATCTGTTGCTTGGGTTATAGAAACTGAAGCTCCATCATCGTTTGCTACAGCTGTAACTTTAGGAATATTACCATTAGCATCAACCTTTACTGTATAATGAGTATCATCCTTATCAAAATCTTTTACACTTGTATTATCATACTTAAGAGATTTAAGCGTTGCATCTGAACTTGCATCTTCTATCACGAAGCGAATTATGTAAGCCTTTGTAGTTTTTTTATCCTTAGAAGTAACTACTACATTTGCATATCCGGGTATATCTGTTGCCTGAGTAATAGTAACTTTTGCATCAGAATTAGTTGCTTTTGCTGTAACTTTAGGAATATCATCATTTTTAAGATTTACTACATAATATGTATCAGCTTTATCAAAATCTTCTACACTCACATTATCATACTTAAGAACACTAAGGGTTGCATCTGATTCATTACCTATTACTACTTTATCTTCATCGCTAATGTCTCCAATAACAACCTTTTCTGTTTTCTCAATAACCTTTTCTAAAAGTGCAGCTGCTTCAGCTCTAGTCAAAGAACCTTGAGGATTGAATTTCCCATCAGATCCGAACATAATTCCTTCTTTGTAAGCAGTATAAACAAAATCTCTTAAATTTTCAGAAATCTTTTCATAATCATCAAATACTTGTTCAAGCTTATTGTCATTGCTTACTACTGTCAACTCAAGTGCCTTAACTAATGCAACAGCCATGTCCTCACGTACAGCACTTCTTTCGCCGTAAAAGAACATTTCACCATTGCTTTTTTTGTACCCTGTAAGGTATGACTTTGCAGCTTCTACTGAATCATAATCCCATCTTTTTTTAGGAACATCTTTAAAGGTTTGAGTTTTGCTTTTTGTTTCGAGGCTAAGTGTTTTTGCTAACATTGTAGCAAACTGGGATCTTGTAACCTGTTCATTTGGTCTAAATGAGTTATCTAAGTATCCAACAATAATTCCACGATTATAAAGATCAGATACCGGAATATATGCCCAATGCGAGTCGCTCAAGTCTATAAATGTAATATTCACATTTTTATGTGCCTTTGGCACCTTATGGTTCACTTTAATCTCGATCTTGATTTTTTCTTTAGGCTCATGTTTTTTTGGTGCAGCATAAACCCCTAATACACTTGTCAGCATTACTGATATTAGCATGCATACTGCTACTAATCCTTTTACTTTCCTAAACATATTGATCATCCTTTCAAAATGATATAGTTCTTAATTATACTAAATACATAATCGTTATAGTAATTCGTAACAAACACATAAAAATTTGGGGTCAAAAGAGAAGCAAGGGGACGGTTCTTTTGCTTCCTTCCCCTTTCCCTTTCGCTTGCTCCCTCTATCAAAGTTTAACTTCTGATTCTGGGTAATTAAAACTTTGCTATTAGTTGTTAGAAATATTAATTGTGAATTGTAAATAGGAATATTAATTGTGAATTGTAAATTGTAAATGTACAATTTATATAAAACTATGGAGCCTTACTTGGGAATGAGTTAAAAATATTACTTCCACTATTTTTGTATTAGGAACTCAACTTTCCCACTTGTAGTATTTTGAGGCTCTGGTTGCTCACAAGTTAAGGTCAAAAAGTTTACTTTTTGACCTTAACTTGTGAGCAATGCTACGTTAGTGGCAAAGAGCCCATAAATACTGTAGAAAAGTTGAGTTAGGAAGTTATCCTTTCACCATTCCTAAAGATTTGATTAACTTTTCAATCATATTATTTATTTCAATATCATCATTAATTTTGTTGCTTCTGATCATATCTGTTCCGCATATATCGGCATTCTTTGACTTAACAATTTCTTTCATTTGGTTTATTGCATTATTCCCACCGGTCCACGAAAACGGCAGACTTTTCGTGACAAAAAGTGCAACCTTTTTGTTTTGAAGTGATGAAATCTGCTGAAGATAAGCTTTCATGACAAAAGAAAGTGAAAACGCCCATACAGGCGAACAGAAAACTAGTACATCGTATTTGTCAACATCAGGGCACATATCCAGTTCAACATTTTCATTCGGAACTTTATCTCCTCCCTTGTGGGTTACCCTCTCAATATTTACAGGGTTATCTCCAGAAGAGAGTTTTTCTTTCAGTTTTTGTGCAACGCTCAAGGTAGTGCCTGTTTGAGAAAAAACAATAATACCAATATTCATTGTAGCCTCCTTAATCAAACCAGTGTTTTATTTTTATGTTGATAATATCATACAATTCTTTTTTGTAATACTTTTTGTATAATTCATATTATA
>CAYPCH010000061.1:0-21588 GCA_964409165.1 uncultured Oscillospiraceae bacterium
AGTCCTCCCTTCTTTTATGTATGGCTCCGGGTCGTTCTCATATACTCCGAACTCCAACGGAGTATTGTTCAAAAAGATTTTTATATCGGTTCCTGCAGCTGCGGCGCTTGGTGTGATGATTGAAAAAGAACCCATAAGCAGAATAACTGAAATTACAGTCACATAAATTATGAAGCGTGATGCCGATAAACTTAGCTTTTTCAATTTTTGTACCTCCCCTAAAAAAATTAGTTAAAAATTCAAGCTGTTTTTGTATTTTTGAAAACCTTTTATAGTCTGTTGACTTGCGGGCATATTAAAATTTTTATTTAACAATTAGATATGTGCAGTGGCTGGTGTCAGAGATGGTGTACTTCTATTGGAACAACTGAAGTTTTTCATTTGCAACGTTTTGATATTACAAATATAAAATATGTATTAGATAGATCATTTATCACTTCCGTTTCATTTGTTTCAAGTTTATAGTATTATACAATTTTATTATACAACAAATACCTTAAAAAATAAAGTTTTTTTAGACTCAAAAGAGAAATTTCACATATGATATGTATTCCTTCCCATTACTGCGTTGTTACCCATTATTATATGATGCTTATTTACATAAGTATGTTATAAACCTCTAATATTTTTGATGAAATTATCCGATATTCTTTTAGCAGATAATTGTAGCAGGCATTTCCACAGTACTGTGAGATAAATTTCAAGGATAGAAGGCGGGTCTATATGGATATAGCTACTCTTATAGGAATTATTAGCGGAATTGCCTTTATAGTGTGGTCTATAGTGCTTGACGGCAGTATCCTATCTTTTTGGGATGTACCTTCAGTTATAATAGTTATCGGCGGAGGTCTAGCTTCAACTCTTATCGGTTACAAGCTTTCCGAAATGGCCAAAATAATGAAGGTTGTAGTAAAGGCATTCTTAGGAAAGGAATCCAGACCACAGGATACTATAAAAGTGCTTGTCGAACTGTCGCTTAAGGCAAGGCGCGAGGGACTTCTTTCTCTTGAATCAGACCAGGAGAACATTTCCGATGAATTTTTAAAGCAATCCCTTCAGCTTGTGGTTGATGGTGTTGAACCTGAAGTAATAGTGGATTCCATGGACTTAGAACTGGAAAATATGAAGATGCGCCATGATAAAGGTGCGGGCATTTTTAAAACAATGGGGGCACTATTTCCGGCATGGGGTATGATTGGAACGCTTATAGGACTTATAAAACTTCTCGAATCTTTGGATGATCCTTCAAAAATAGGCCCTGCAATGGCAGTTGCGCTTATAACAACCTTTTACGGCAGTGTTCTTGCAAACCTTGTGTGTAATCCTATAGCAAGCAAGCTGACAATAAAGAGTAAGGAAGAAATCCAGGAAAAAAGAATGATAATAGAAGGAGTCCTATCCATTCAAGCTGGTGAAAATCCGAGAATTCTTGAACATAAACTTAAAACGTTTTTATCACCACAGCAGAAGCAGGATTACGACAAACTTAATGGGCAGGAGTCTGGAAGTGCGGAAAAAGGTGCCCAAGCTAAAAATGCTGTCGCTGAGTGAGGTGTGAAATGAAAAGGGATAGAAAACCGTTGCCTGAGGATGAACCTCAAGATGGAGCACCGGAATGGATGACAACATATAGTGATTTGGTTACGTTGCTACTGACTTTTTTTATACTGCTTTTCTCTATGGCAAGTGTAGATAAGCAGAAATTTGAGCAGGTGGCTTTTTCGTTGCGTTCGGCTTTTATGAACATTAGTAGCGGGGAGGTTATGCAATACAATAATGGTGAAGATTACATAAGCATAACCGACGATAATGTGGAGCCCCATGATGAGGCTGATCAGAACAATGAAAGCAAAAGCGGTAAGGGTACGGGGAAGGATGGTATGAAAGGAGAAAAGGATATTGAGCAATTCAAGGATGAGATTGAGATACTTATATCAGGAATGGATCTGGGGGAATATGTAAGGGTTATAGAGGAGAAAACATTTATTACATTGAGAATAGACTCATTGATTCTTTTTGACTTAGGTAAAGCGGATATAAAGCCTTCTGGAAAAGAACCCCTTAAAAAGATAGGAAATCTTCTTGATGATATTGATAATATGATGTCGGTACAGGGACATACAGATAATCTACCTATAAATACCCTCCTTTTTCCGACCAACTGGGAGCTCTCAACCAAAAGAGCAACCAATGTAGTAATATTTCTTATAAAAGAGAGCAACCTTGACCCGACTAGGCTTACAGCAACAGGAAATGGAGAATTCAGACCCATAGCTCCCAATGATACTGAGGAAAACAGACAGAAAAATAGGCGTATAGATATAGTTATAGAAAAATAATGCCATTTCAATTGAGTTTGCACAGACTATGTTGTATAATAATAAAAAAGTACAGAAAAGAGAGAGGTTTTAATGGAGATACAGAAGCCGAGACATATGACCAGCATAGGCGGGCAGGCACTGATTGAGGGGCTTTTGATGATGGGTCCTGATAGTGTTGCGATCGCTGTTAGAAAGCCTGATGGTGAAATAATAATTGATAAAAGACCTTCGCCAAAAAGAAGCAAATTTTCTAAACTTCCTATTATTAGAGGGGCGGCTGGACTTTTCAAGCAAATGGTAGTGGGGCTCAAGGCATTGATGTTTTCAGCAGAATTTGTGGATTTGGAGGTTGAAGATGAAGGAAATACAGAACCTTCAAAGTTTGAGATATTTCTTGAAAAGCTTTTTGGAAAACTATTCGGAGACAAGGTACAGGATGCATTGATCTATTTTTCTGTTGTTCTGTCACTAGCGTTCAGCATAGGTCTTTTTATGCTTTTGCCCAACTTTGTTGTAGGATTTCTGCCTCTTGATTCGGAAACCCAGTCAGGAAGGATATTGCTTAATCTTTTTGAAGGGGTTTTAAGAATCGGATTGTTTTTTACTTATATTGTACTGATATCGAAGTTGAAGGATATAAAAAGAGTGTGGCAATATCACGGTGCAGAGCATAAGACCATCCACTGCTATGAAAATGACGAGGAACTTACCGTTGAGAATATAAAAAGGCATTCGACACGGCATCCCAGGTGTGGTACTTCATTTCTTTTTACCGTTATGATAGTAAGCATACTGGTGTTTTCTGTAACACCTTGGAACAGCATCTGGCAGAATATATTAATGAGGCTTTTGCTTCTTCCTCTTGTGGCAGGTTTGTCCTATGAAATTATTAAGTTTGCCGGAAGGAGCCAATCGAAGATAGCAGGGATTTTAAACGTTCCGGGGCTTGCTTTTCAAAGGTTTACTACCAGTGAGCCTGACGACAGTCAGATTGAAGTTGCCATAGAAGCAATGAAAAGCGTACTAGTAGATGATAAAGAACTAGACAAGTGGTAAAGAAATAAAGGAGGTCTTTGTGGTTCTTAAAGATGTTATTGCAGATGCTACAAAGCAGTTAAAATTGGCAAATATCGAAGCCCCGGCATTAGAAGCCGGGGTTATATTATGCAGTGTATTGTGTTGCGACAGGATTTTTTTATACTCCCATGATGACTATGAAGTAAAACCTGATGAGTACAGCAAGTATACCGACCTTATCAGGGATAGGATAAACGGCAGACCACTTCAATATATAACAGGACATCAAGAGTTTATGTCCCTTGATTTTATGGTGACACCTTCAGTTCTGATTCCAAGGCAGGATACAGAGGTACTTGTTGAATCGGTTATAAACTGTTTGGGCAAATCAGGCACAGAGGATAAAGTTATACTGGATATTGGTACCGGTTCGGGCTGTATAGCTGTAAGTCTTGCTTATTATATAAAAGAAAGCAGGATGTTTGCCATGGACATATCTCCTTCTGCCCTGAAGGTGGCAAGGGTTAATGCGAGAAGTGCAGGAGTAGAGGACAGGATTTCTTTTATAACCGGAGATATTTTTGAAGGGTTAAGAGGTGTTGATTGGACAAACCCTATAGAGAGTAAATTGTCTAAGCCGCAAACTCTGTATTTTGATGGCATTGTATCCAATCCCCCATATATCCAGTCTTCCCATGTAGTCACTCTTGAGAGACAGGTGCGGGATTATGAGCCGTATGCTGCACTGAACGGAGGTGCTGATGGGCTTGATTTTTACCGTTGCATTGTAAACGAAGCAGTACAGTATCTGAAACCGGGAGCACTTCTGGCGTTTGAGGTAGGAATAGGACAGGCAGATGATGTGGTTCGGCTTATGGAGGATGCGTTTAACAATATCAGGATAATTAAGGATCTGGCTCAAATCGACAGGGTGGTATTGGCTAATCGTTCCAAATACTGACTATACCCGAGCTTTGCAGACTTTTTAAGAAAATTGCAAGTACAGGTCCTATGAAAAGCCCTGTAAATCCAAACACCAGAAAGCCTATGTACATGGATACAAGAGCTACAAAGGGGTGAAGCCCTGTCTGATGAGCTACTATCTTAGGCTCGAAAATCTGTCTAAGTATTATTCCAAATATATAAACGCCTGTAAGACCGAGAGCCATTTTTATATTACCTGTTATCACGTTCCATAATATCCAGGGAAGCATTACAATATTTGTTCCGAGTACAGGAATTGCGTCCGACAATGCTGTAATAAATCCCATAAGTACGGCATAGTCTGCTTTTATTATGATAAAGCCCAGAGTGGATTCAACGAAGGTAATGCTTATTATTATAAGCTGTGCCCTGAAATATCCCAGAACAGCAGATAAGGTATCGCTTTTGATTCCATAGATGTTCTTTTTAAACCGATGGGGAAACTGCCTGTATAAAAAGTTTACAATTGTATCCTTGTCGCTACTTATAAAAAAGGATGAAAGTAGGGTAACCATTATGAATACTGCAATTTTCGGTATAGAGGTTAGGCTTCCTAAAATTGATGATGCTGTAGAAGTTATGACCCTCTCAATATCGGGCAACATTCCACGGAGGTTTGTTTCAAGAGCCGAGGAAATATTGTCCGGAAGGCTGTAATAGAAAATACTTGCACGGTTATAATAACCTGTCATAATGTTTGAGACCGACTCAATATATACGGGAAGATTGCCTTGCAGTTTGATAAGCTCATAATATATTTTCATTATAACAATTGTAATGACGGTGGCGATTATGCTTACTGTAAGAGCAATGGATATTACTGAGGCCGTCTTTCGTCCAAGTCGCAGATGTTTTTCAATAAATTTTATGAAAGGCTCATTTATCAAGGATATCAATATTGCAAGAACAAAGGGTGCAAAAAAGAGGAAGAAGTAGGTGACACCTATATATATTATGGCGAGAATAAGCATTGCTGTAATTAAGCCTTTTATTGTGTTTCTGAATCCATCACGGTGGTTTGTATTCATATTTCCTACCTTTATAGTCTAGTATATATATTTATATGTTAGTTTTACTATTTACTGAACAATAAAATATATTGTATACAAAGTTCAATGTTTCATTATTGCTAAGATGCCCTTATAATGGGGCTTTTGCAAGGGGATTAATAAAGTGAAGATATTGATTGTATGTAATATATAGAGAAAATGCGTAATAAATATAATTATGAGTTGAATTTGAAACAATTTGAAATATGGAGTATTTGACTTATGACCTGGTAATAAAATATAATAATTAACGTAGTATTTATTCAAACATACATTTGTGTTATTATAGGTAATATGGCAGGGAGTTAGAGCATTTTAACATAAATTCAAATAGCATTCGCCAAAGGGAAGCACAGCGTTACCCAACGAACAGGAAACATTATGAACGGAACGGGTTTTCGTGAGGTCATAAAGTTATAGATATCAAATTATGTAAATGGGGATGGATGTATGTTTCTACAAAAAATGTTTAAAGGCGGTGCAGCTGTACCTCATGCAAAGAATACAGCCGAATGTGAAACCGTCAAGATGGGAGTGCCGAAGAACGTTGTTATTCCAATGCTTCAGCACATTGGAGCGGAGTGCAACGCTTGCGTCAAGAAGGGTGATAAAGTCAAGGTCGGTCAGGTTATAGGTGATTCGGATAAGTTTATTTCAGCACCTATACATTCAAGTGTATCGGGCACGGTCACTGACGTATCGCCAATGCTATATCCCGGAGGAGTGTATGTTTCGTCAGTACAGATACAGACTGATGGAGCTCAGGAAATTTACGAAGGTATAAAGTCTCCCGAGTGTTCAAACAACAAGGAATTTTTAAAAGCAATAAGGGATTCGGGTCTAGTAGGGCTTGGGGGAGCTGGTTTTCCTGCCCATGTCAAGCTTGCACCTCCACCGGATAAAAGCATAGATACGCTTATAATAAATGCAGCCGAATGCGAACCTTTCATTACTTCCGATTACAGGGAGATCATAGAGAATTCATGGAATGTCATCAGCGGAATAAATATAATAATGGAGCTGATGGGGATAAACAATGTGCTTATCGGAATAGAAGACAACAAGCCCAAAGCAATAAAAGAAATGACAAGTCTTGCGGCTACAAGCGAAAAGATTAATGTTGTAAAATTGAAGTCCAGATATCCACAAGGTGCAGAAAAGATGCTTATCTATGCTGTGACACGCAGAAAGGTGCCTGCGGGAAAGCTACCTTCCGATGTTGGTGTCATAGTTATGAACGTAAACAGTATATCCTTTATATCAGAGTTTATCAAGACGGGCATGCCCCTTATAAAGAAAAGAGTTACTGTGGATGGGCCGTCAGTATCAAAGCCTTCAAATGTTGAGGTGCTTATAGGCACTTCGCTCTCGGAGGTATTTGAGTTTTGCGGAGGATTTAAAACACCCCCAAAAAAGGTTCTGATGGGAGGTCCTATGATGGGCATATCCCAGTTTTCGTTGGACACTTCTGTTGTTAAACACACCAATGCACTTCTTGCCTTTGACGAAAAGGCGGCAGTGCTTCCGAAATCTGGAGCCTGCATAAGGTGTGGAAGGTGTGTTTATGCGTGTCCTATGAGCCTGCTTCCCCTCAGTTTGAACAATAGCGCATTAAAAGAAAATATAGATGAATTGAAAAAATATTATGTGAATGATTGTATTGAATGTGGCAGCTGTTCATATGTTTGTCCTGCAAAGCTCCATCTTGTACAGTCTATAAGGCTTGGCAAGTCGCTGGTAAGACAGGCAGCTGTGAAAGGGGGAAAATAGAATGGAAAATAGATTTATAGTATCTTCCTCTCCACATATAAGGGATAACGGCAGTACTTCAAGAATTATGCTTGATGTAATAATAGCACTTTTACCGGCTACAATTATGGGAGTGGTTTATTTTGGGTTAAGGGCTCTTATGGTTATTCTTGTCACTGTGCTGTCGTGCGTTGTGTCAGAGTATATTGCCAGAAGAGTGATGAACAGGGATAATACGATAATGGATTTCAGTGCGGTATTGACAGGACTGCTTTTGGCATTGAACCTTCCATCCACAATTCCTTATTGGATTGCAGGGATTGGAGGGGTTTTTGCTATAGTGATTGTAAAGCAATTGTTCGGAGGCCTCGGACAGAATTTTATGAATCCTGCTCTGGCAGCACGTGTTTTCCTGCTTGTTGCATATACAGGGCATATGACAAATTGGGTAAAACCTCAAGACAACTTTATTAGTAGGATGTTGAATTCATCCGGATTAGCCAATGCACAACTGGATGCGATTTCTAATGCGACTCCTCTCGGACTTCTTGAAGAAGGGGCAAAGCATTTACCATCCTATGCGGAGCTGTTTTTTGGCAGTATTGGTGGCTGTATAGGGGAAACATCGGCTATTGCGCTTCTTATCGGTGCGGCATACCTTTTTATAAGAAGAGTTATCGGACCTGAGATACCCTTAACATTTATTGCAACAGTAGGAGTATTTACATGGATATTCGGAGGTCAGCAAATGTTTTCAGGTGACTTCATATACCAAATACTTTCGGGTGGCTTGATTATAGGAGCCTTCTTTATGGCAACCGACTACGCAACATCTCCTATGACCATTAAAGGGCGTTTGATTATGGGTATAGGCTGTGGGATTTTAACCTCGCTTATCCGGCTTTATGCAAGCTACCCAGAAGGGGTTTCCTTTGCCATAATACTCATGAATGTAGTTGTACCGCTTATTGACAGGTATACTGTGCCAAAAAGCTTTGGAGGTGAAAAAACCGTTGCGTGATATAGTTAAATCCACAGTTGTATTGTTTTTAATTTGTGCCTCGGTTACATTAGCTCTTGCGTTTACAAACGCAGCCACAAAAGATAAAATTGCCGAGAGAGCAGGGGAGAGCGAGATTGCATCGATGAAGGAAGTTCTTCCTGATGCCGACAGCTATGAAGAGGTAGAGAGGCTGGGTTCTTTAACAGCATCAAGCGAGCAGTTATCGCTGGTTAAGAAGGCTTATAACGGAGTAAAGGACGGAAAAGCAATCGGAAGGGTTTTTATGGTTGAAAATAAAGGATATGGCGGTATCATTAAGCTCAGCATCGGTATAGACAATAAAGGAGAGCTTACGGGGATTTCTATAATAGAAATGAATGAGACACCCGGGCTTGGTTCTAAAGTTAAGGACAAATCGTTTATTTCACAGTTTTTAGGAGTTGCACCAAAGGAATTGTTTTCTATTGTAAAGAGTGGGGGCTCAAAAGATGAAGAAATAAACGCCATAAGTGGCGCAACGATTTCGTCAAGAGCTGTTACAAGTAGCGTACAGGCTGCTGTTGATGTAAACAGCCTTCTGAATGAGGGGGGGGAAACAGTAAAATGAGTGCTGTAAAGACAGTTACCAACGGAATTATAAAAGAAAATCCGGTATTCAGGCTGGTTTTGGGAATGTGTCCGACACTGGCTGTTACGACAAGTGCTAAAAACGGTATAGGAATGGGACTTGCAGCAACGGTAGTTTTGATGGGTTCTAATCTTGCCATTTCATTATTAAGAAAAGTTATACCCGATAAGATAAGAATTCCTGCCTATATCACTATAATAGCTGCATTTGTTACCATAGTACAGTTTTTGCTCAAAGCATATCTTCCTGATTTGGATAAAGCACTTGGCGTGTTTATACCACTTATAGTTGTTAATTGTATTATTCTTGCAAGAGCAGAGATGTTTGCATGCAAAAACAATCCTTTCCTTTCTATCCTTGACGGATTGGGTATGGGACTTGGATTTACTCTGGCTCTTCTGACTATTGGCACCGTGAGGGAAATACTGGGAAATGGGACGTGGTTCGACGTTAATATTACTGCAGGTCTTATAGACCCTGCAATAATTATGATATTGCCCCCAGGAGGTTTTCTGGTTTTTGGATTGATAATGGGCATTATCAATAGGTTCCCGGCTGTTAAGGTTGAGCACAAAGGTTGTGCTTCATGCCCGATGCCTTGCGGCGTATCAGTTGAAGGGAAGGAGGCCTAGTATAAAATGAATGAAACGCTAGTTATTATAATCGGTGCAATACTGGTGAAGAATATGGTATTGTCGCAGTTTATGGGAATTTGTCCCTTCCTTGGAGTATCTAAAAAGCTTTCAACGGCTGTGGGAATGGGAGGAGCTGTTGTATTTGTAATGACTATATCATCCGGTGCTACTGCTATAATATATAAAACTCTTCTGGATAACGATAACTTAAGATATTTGCAGACAATAACTTTTATACTGGTTATAGCATCACTGGTTCAATTTGTTGAGGTAATACTGAAGAAATTTTTGCCCCCGCTTTATAAAGCTCTTGGCATATATCTTCCGCTTATCACAACCAACTGTGCCGTTTTAGGGTCAGCTATCATAAATATTAACGAGAATCGTAGCATTTTTAACTCAATAGTTTACGGTTTTGGAGCGGGTGTAGGATTTACACTTGCGCTTGTTCTTTTTGCAGGTGTGAGGGAAAAGCTTGAGTATAGTGACATACCGGAGTCCTTTAAGGGTCTTCCCATATCATTGATTGCAGCATCACTGGTTTCGGTAGCATTTTTGGGCTTCAGTGGACTGTTTGGCATTTAAGGGAGCATATGGGGTATTTAAGAGAATTAAGTGCATTAGGAGTGTATAAGAATGTTAAGAGAATTAAGAGCTTTAAGAGAATTAAGAGCTTTAAGAGAATTAAGAGCTTTAAGAGCATATAAGTGAATTTAAGAACAAATGAGAGAAACGGATTTTTAGATTTCAAGAGGGGTTGTTGAGATATGTTTGGAGATATATTAACACCTACCGCATTAGTAGGGGGATTAGGGCTGTTATTCGGTCTGGGGCTTGCAATTGCTTCTAAAAAGTTCGAAGTCAAGGTTGATGAAAAGATAGCAAAAGTCAGGGAGGTTCTTCCCGGTGCTAACTGCGGTGCTTGTGGACAGACAGGCTGCGATGCTTTTGCAGAATGCCTTGTGGAAGGAAAATGCAGTATAAATGGTTGTCCGGTCGGTGGTCAGGAGTTGGTTGAAAAACTCAGCGAAATATTGGGTATCAAAGCCGAGGTTGCTGTAGCAACGACAGCAAGAGTTATGTGTGGCGGTACTTATACCTCCTGCAAACTGAAATTTGACTATTCCGGGGTGGGAGACTGTACTGCCGCCGCAAATCTTTTTGGAGGTCCCTCAGCTTGTACCTATGGTTGTTTGGGTCTTGGCAACTGCGTCAGGGTGTGTCCTTTTAATGCTATCGTTATTATTGATGGTCTTGCCAGGATTGTAGAATCAAACTGCAAGTCATGTGAGAAATGTGTGGCAGCATGTCCTAAGAATATTATTGAAATGGTTCCGAGGTGTGATGAATATACCGTGTCATGTAGCAGTATGGATAAGGGTGGTGTTGTAAGGAAGGCGTGTACTGTAGGGTGTATAGGCTGTGGTAAATGTTCGAAGGTATGCCCGGTTGAAGCCATAACACTCAATGGCACTCTGGCAAAGATTGACCCTGACAAGTGTACAAACTGTGGTGAATGCATGAAGGTATGTCCGACTGATGCAATAAACAGATACTGGTGCGATTATTAAAAAACTTGTGCAGTATACCCACACTCATAAAGGGTGTGGGTTGTATATTTAAGTATCTTCTCTAAGACAAGTATTAAGGCTGTAGCTTGTATATAGTGTCAATTTGATTGAAACAGTTGTTACCTGTATTCGATGCCGGGTTTTAGTTGTTTTTAGCTCTTAGAAAAGCCTTTCTAGTGTTAAATAAATGCTAAGGTTTTCAGCATTCATAGTTTCAATACGATCTTCTATTTGTTATCTCCATTCGTTGTTTCTCTTAGCATATTTTCTATTTAAGTCCTTTTACAATAGAATATTAAATTCCCATGTTTTATTGTAAAAGGGTTGCAATTTTGAGAAAATTGTTGTAATTATAGTATTGACATAAATGTGTTGGATCACGAGACAAAAATATTTTTGAGGGAGCGGTTATGAACAAATCAAACATTGTATTAATTGGTATGCCTGGAGCAGGAAAAAGCACTGTTGGAGTGCTTCTGGCAAAAACATTAAGGAAATCTTTCATTGACACCGATTTGCTAATTCAGCAAAGACATGGCAGATTTCTGCAAGACATAATTGATGAGGAAGGAATAAAGAAATTTCTTAATAAGGAAGAAAATATTGTTGTCAAGCTGGATGTGAAAAATCATGTAATAGCTACCGGAGGAAGTGTAATATACAGCAATTCTTCTGTAAATCATCTTAAGAGAGACAGTTTTATGATTTATCTCCAGCTAAGGTTTGACGAGATAGACGAAAGGATAAAGAACATATCAAGTCGAGGGATTATAATGGATGAAAAGCAGACTTTGATGGAACTGTACAATGAAAGAATACCTTTATATGAAAAGCACGCAGATATTATAATTAACTGTTCTAACAAACATATTGAGGACATAGTTACCGAGATAAAAACCAAAGTTGAAGCACAATCATGAAATAAGTGATGACCGAGCATGTTATAAGCTCAACATGCCATGTTATAAACTAAGCGTGTACTAAACATCTTATAAAAATATAAAAAATAAAAAAATTTAAAAATTTGAATAAAACATGTAGATTTAGGTTAATAATATAATTGACCTCACAAAATACATTTTGACCCCCTTTACATGGGTTAGTCCAATACGGGCTAACCTTTTTTTTAGGACCATTTCCTGAAAGGAAATGCGGCAAAAGGCAAGGAAATCAAGACCCGAAGCTTTTTGCTAGGCCTTTTGGAGTTAAATGAAAGGGGCAAAATTGATGATCCTCAGTGGGTACAAAATTTTATCAGGCCTTTTGGAGTAAAAATTTATTTTAATTGCTTTTTGGGAAAATCATTTGCGGAAGATTATTTAACTTTTTATTCCAGGGGGGGCAAGTCAAGAACCGTCCCCTCTTGCCTGGTTTATTATCCCAGGCAAGAGGGGACGGTTCTTGACTTGCCCCTGAGTTGGATGGCTTGGTTAAAGGTTTTCCGGGTTCAGGCATTTAAGTTCATCTGCTACGAATATGCCGTCTTTTCTTATCAGTTTATCGTCAAACCATATTTCGCCGCCGCCGTATTCAGGTCTTTGTATGAATACCAGATCCCAATGGATTGCCGATTTGTTTCCGTTGTCGCATTCATCATAGCAACTTCCCGGAGTGAAATGTATGCTTCCCTTTATTTTCTCATCAAAGAGTGTGTCCTTCATTGGTTTTTCAATGAAGGGGTTTACTCCGATGGCAAATTCGCCTACATATCTTGCGCCTTCATCGGTGTCAAATATATTGTTTATTCTCTCGGTATTGTTTGCTGTAGCTTTTATAATTTTTCCGTCTTTAAATTCGAGGCGGATGTTTTCAAATGTAGTTCCCTGATATACGGCAGGGGTATTGTAGGTTATAACCCCGTTTACTGAGGTACGTACTGGTGCTGTAAATATCTCACCGTCAGGTATGTTCATTTTACCATCACACTTTATCGGTGGGAGTCCTTTTATTGAGAAAGTGAGGTCGGTGTCTTTGCCCGTTATTCTTACTTTGTCGGTTCTTTTCATAATTTCCACAAGGCTGTCCATAGCCTTTGACATTTTGGAGTAATCAAGGTTGCATACCTTGAAATAAAAATCTTCAAAATGCTCTGTAGCCATATCCGCAAGCTGTGCCATGGAATTATTGGGATATCTTAATATGCACCACTTGGTGTGTTTAACACGAAGGTCTATGTGCAAAGGTTTTGTATAGTGTTCCATGTATATTTTCATTTTTTCATGAGGCACCGCCCCCATCTCGCTTATGTTTTCACCGGAACGGATGGCTATATATGCATCCATGTCCTTCATCCTTGCGATTTCATAAGATGCAGCGGCTTTAATTTGTTCCTCTGTGCAGTCGCTTAAGAGAACCCTTAACAGTTCGGGGTTTTTAATTGTCAGGAACGGAACACCCCCCGCTTCATAAGCTTGCTTTACAAGCTCCTTTGCAAGGGGTATGTCATTGCCTATGGTTTCTATAAGTACTTTCTCACCCGGCTTTAACTCAACCGAGTAGTTGATAAGGTTCTTTGCAAGAGTTACAATACGTGGGTCTATCATATCAATGCCTCCAGTTCTGTTAATATTTCACCAAATACATTCAGAGCATCCTGAACAGGTTTCGGTGTGTACAGGTCTACGCCTGCGATTTTAAGGAGCTCAAGAGGGTAATTGGACCCTCCGCTCTTTAAGAACTCGATATAACGATTTACAGCACTCTCGCCCTCTGTCAGAATCATATTTGAAATGGCAGTGGCCGACGAAAAACCTGTTGCATATTTATATACATAAAAGCTTGTATAAAAATGAGGAATCCTTGCCCATTCCATTTCAATATCCTTGTCCACTGTAACTTCTGCCTCGAAATACTTTTTGTTAAGCTCGGTGTAAATGTGACATAAGGTTTCGGCTGTAAGGGCTTCACCGTTTTTATATTTTGAGTGTATTATCTTTTCGAACTCTGCAAACATTACCTGGCGGAAAATTGTACCCCTGAACTGCTCAAGATAGTGGTTCAAAAGGTAGGCTTTTTCTGCCTTGTCTGAGGTGGTTTTCAAAAGGTGCTTCATCAGAAGGGTTTCATTGACTGTTGAAGCCACTTCAGCTACAAATATTTTATACTCTGAATATACAAAGGGTTGGGTTTTATTTGTGTAATAGGAGTGGAGGGCATGGCCCATTTCGTGGGCAATTGTGAACACGTCGTTTATTGAACCTTGGTAGTTTAGAAGGACATAGGGATGAGTTTTATATGCACCCCATGAATATGCCCCGCTTGTTTTTCCCTGATTTTCGTAAACGTCAGTCCAGCCTGAGTTAAAGCCTTCTCTCAGATATCCAAGGTACTCATCACCCATTGGGCTTAAGCCCTCTTGAACTAATTTTACGGCTTCTTCATAAGGTATATTTTTTTTAGATTCTTCAACAATGGGAACGTACAGGTCATACATATGGAGTTCTTTAAGCCCGAGAGCTCTCTTGCGAAGTTTTAAATACCTGTGCAGAAGGTGTATGTTTTTGCTTATTGTGTCTATAAGGTTATCGTAAACATCGGTACTCACATTGTCGGAATCCAAGGATGCTTCTAAGGATGAGCCGTATTTGCTCGCAACAGCATAGAATTTGGCTGCTTTTATGTTTCCTGTCAGAGAGGCGCAAAGTGTGTTCCTGAACTTGTCGTAAGTACTGTATAGAGCTTCAAAAGCGTCTTTTCTAACCCTTCTGTCCTTGTTTTCCAGAAATTTTACGTATCTTCCCTTGGTAAGCTCTATTTCTTCACCGTTTTCATCTTTAATAAACGGAAATTTTATATCTGCATTGTTGAACATTGTAAAAATGTCTCTCGGAGCGCCTGATATTTCGGAAGACAGTGCGAGAAGTTCCTCTTCTCTTTCTGAGAGTATATGTTCCTTTTGCCTCAGAATTTCATTGAAAAAGTGACGGTATATTCCAAGTTCGCTGTTTGTATCAATAAACTTGTTTAGTTTATCCTCCGGTATCGAGATTATTTCCGGTGTTATAAAAGACGCGGAGGCATATACTTCTGTCATAAGAACAGATGCCCTGTCTGCAAGAGCTTGATATTTGGAATTGGCATTGTCTTCATCCCTCTTCATTCTTGCATAAACAAAAACTTTTTCACTTACAGACAGCATATCTTCGTAGGATTTAAAACAGTTTAAGAGGGTTTCTGAGTCTTCGTGGAGTTTGCCCCTATACTTGACAACCTCTTTAATCAGGAGTTTAATCCTATTAAAATCTTCCTCCCATCTTTCGGTGTTTACATATATATCTTCGAGTTTCCACTTATACTTTTCCGGTATTTCATCTCTTTTTGGAAGTGCTTTTGAATTTTGTTCCGGCATGGCTGGTAATCCTCCTTGTTATATAATAAATTCATGGTGCTTATGTATTATATTTATTATTGTTTTTTTAATCTGTAAATCATAAAGTTGGTTATAAAAGTTGGTTATAAAAGTCGGTTAAAGCTTTGAAATTTAAAGCTCAGTATATTTGTTGTGTTTCCCTTTACAAGTATTTACAGGGTATTTCTCTTCGTTTTTTTTAATCTTTTCAAGCATTGCACTGCACAGGTCGATTTCAAGGTCATTTGCCAATAGAAGCAGGTACGATGCGATATCGGCAATTTCCTCCCTGATATCGTTAAATTTGCTTGAGGCAATGTATTCTTTTGTTTCCTCATCGGTTCTCCACTGGAAATGCTCCATAAGTTCTGCCGATTCAATTGCAATCGAAATGGATAAATTCTTTGGAGTATGAAATTTGCTCCAGTCGCGTTCAGACCTAAATTTTATAAGGGCTTCCATAGCTTTTGTCAAATTGAGACCGTTCATAAATTTTAAATCCTCCGTTGATACTGCATTTATTCAAATAGATTCTTGTAAAGTATGCAGAAATACTTTCTTAATATTATAACTCAGTATACTATATCTTTCCAGAGAAATTATATCATTATTCAATGTAGAATAATTATACAAACAAGAATAGTGCCTTTTAACATTATCAAAGACTGAAAACTGGTAATGTTAAAAGGCACTATTAATGTTAATTATAAAGAATACTATGCGAAAAATATTATGCATTTATAAAATTATATTACAAGATAGATAGAATATTAATGCTGCCATTTCCAAATCAAAGCTTTTCTAATACTTTGTAAAGGATAACTGCTGCTTCGGCTCTTGTTGCAAAGTCTTTTGGAGCAAGCTTTGAATCTCCTTTTCCGTTAATAATTTTTTCTCCATTCAAAACAGCCAGGCTTTGCATCGCATAGGGTGATATCATTTCTCTGTCGGAGAACCCTACCAGTACGGAATCGTTATAATAAGGGAGTGGTTTATCAATTACTTTAAGAGTTTTGACTATTATCACAGCCATGTCTTCCCGTTTTATAGGCTCGTTGGGGTAAAAGGAGTTATCGCCCATGCCTGAAACAATACCTATGTTTTCCGCAATCATTACACTTTTATAAAACCAGTTACCCGGAAGAACATCTGAGAAAGTTCCAACTGGCGTCCTTTCAAGGTTAAAGCTTTTTATTATAATGCTAATGAACTCAGCTCTTGTAATTTTATCATCCGGGGCAAAAATACCGGAAGCCTTGCCTTTTATAATATCTTTTCCGGCCAGGCTTTCTACGGCTTCCCTTGCCCAAGATACATTTTGAAGGTCATTGAAGTAAGCCGAGGAGGTAGTATCTATAATACCGATATTTGTATAATCGGTATAGCCATAATTGCTGTAAGCTTTGACCCTATAGTAGTAAGCATTGCCGACAGTAACATTGTCATCAATATATTCGGTTATATCCTTAACAGTGCGGTGTATTTCAGTAAAATCTTCAGTAAAATCTTCATTAAGAGTCTTCCTTTCAATTATATAGCCTTCAAATATATAACCTTCAATTATATTGTCTTCTCCCGCATAGCCTTCTTCATCTACAGTATTACCCTTCCATTGAAGTTCAACCTTGGTATTGGACAATGCGGTTACGACAAGGTTCGATGGTGGAGGAAGAGCTTTTATGAGGACTTTTACCTCTTCACTGCAGGAGTCGGATACACCGAACCGGTCATATGTCTTTACTCTGAAAAAGTAAGGTTTGTTTTCTTCCAAATTTTTTACGGTATAACTTGTTGTATCGGTGTCAAGAGTGGCTATTTCAGTCCATTTTCCATTCTGACCTTCCTTTCGTTCCACTTTGAAGCCCTTTTCACTGTCTGATCTGTCTTCCCAGCTTAATTTTATACCCAGATTTGAAATAAATACAAATTTCAGGTTGTGGGGTGCATCTGCGTTTTCTTCTTCCACAGAAGCTTCATTTGAGTATATTGAGGAGTTGGTTGAATTTTCAACTTTTACTCTATAGGTATAATTGACATCTGAATTAATATCTGAGTTATACCAGTTGAGGGTGCCTAAATCGAGGGTTTTTAAAACACGGAATTGCCCATCACCTGTTTTTCTTTCAATTATAAGCTCACAATCATCAGAGAATGAGTCAAGCCATGAAAGCTTTACTAAGCCTTGTGATACAAGGACGGCTTTCAAATGCTGGGGTGCCCGAAGCTTTGTATATGCACTAACACTGTCTTCTGCTTTTGGATAAGGTCTTGAGAAAACATTATCGTCAAGGAATGATTTTACCCTATAAAAATATTGTGTGTCTGCCCTAAGGTTTCTGTCGCTGTAAGCAGTAAAACCAGCTTCTGAAATTGCAAGGGTCTTCCATTTTCCGTCAATATCGGTCTTACGCTCTATAACTGTCTTGTAGCTTGCGTAATTCTCGTATGTCCATGAAAGGTCAATCTGAGAGTCGGATACTGCTTCTAAAGTTAATGAAATCGGAGGGTCTTTTATATTTGAGGTATAGCAGGATACCTCGGTTGAATAACTTTTTGCTTTCCCAAAAGGGTTAAAGGGTATAAGCCTGTATGTAAATTTGTTCTCGGTGTTGACGGTGCCGTCCTCATAAAAAGTAGTATTTGCAGGCACTCTGGCTATTTCAACAAAGTCTTCCGAGTTTCGTTTTCTTTCGATTATGAATCCCGACTCATTAACTGAGGTGTCCTCCCATGTAATAGTTATTTTTGAAGGTGTTGTTATATTGAGGTTTATGGAACTAATAACTGTAGGTTGACTTGTGTTTATATAAACAGTGTCGGAGGGTGAGGTACTATCATTGGTGTCAAAGGCCACAATTCTGTAATAATATGACTTGTCCAGCACGATATTATCGCTATCTGAAAAGGATGTTATATTTCTATCCAATACAGCAAGTTCTTCAAAGCTACCTTTTTCCATTTTTCGCTCAACCCGTAGAAGGTAATCGCCGAGAGGCGGATTTGTCCAGGATAGATCTATTCTTCCCACGCTTACAGGTACGCATTTAAGATTTGAAGGCTTTGAGAGCCTTGTCAAAGGCTTGGAGATATTGCTGATCCCTCTATATTTCTCATTATCTACACACAGTCTGTAACGGTAAGTTCCGGCTCCGGAGAGGTTGTCGGTAAGTTTGGTTGTATCCACTTTTATTTTAGAGGCTACTGTTTCCCAGTTTCCCCAGGAATTTTCCTGGTATTTGGCTCTTTCAAGTCTGTAATGAATAATATCGTGAGTGGCATTCCAGGAAATGGTGGTGGATTTTGTTCCCATCACAGCTTCAATTTTGGGTACCGTTATTGGTTTAATGGTGAATTCATCAGAAAAGTCTGAGGAACGACCTTTATTATCCCTGGATTTAAGTACATAGGTACTGGTGTCTGAAATCAAGGAGTTGTCCATGAAACTCACAGAGGTGCCGTCATTATCTACAGTTACAATTTCTTCTCCTTCAACTCTTCTGATAACAGTGCTTTTTACAGCAAGGGAGTTATTTAACCAGGTCAGTGTGACTATATTATTGTTTAAATCAATGTGAGAGTTCACAATGCTTGGCCTTAGCATCTTTGTTGTTGTGGCAGAGCGGGAGTCGGTATCTAAAACATTGCCGTTCGGACCTACGGCAATAACTTTATAGTCGTAGGTTGTCTGAGGTATAAGGTCTGTGTCTTCAAAACTAAGGTAGTTTCTGTCAGTAGCAATATTTAACTGTGCTATTCTCACGCTATTTCTTGAAACATTATAATAAACTGCGTTTGCAACCGATGTCCAGTTGAGGTTTATCTGGGTATCGGAGTGCAGGTGTGCAGTATCAGCATCAACCGACATGGCATTAGCGGTCAATTTCACACCGCAGGTTATAATCAAAATGGTTGCTAGTATGGCAACAGTTTTAATAATAATGTCTGTGACTTTTTTCATCATTATCCTCCACAGTCCATTTATTCTTTTATCGTATGATTTTTATATAAAATTAACGGATAAATAAAGGGAAGAAAATAAATAGAAAATAATTTATGCAGAAAATAATTAAGCCGGAAATAATTATTTTTAATTGGATGTAAAATACACTTGAAATTCTGTAAGTTTTTTAGTATACTAGTATTCGTCCGTTTTGGAGTGCGTAATATGTCCCCATAGCATAATGGATAGTGCACTGGTTTCCTAAACCAATGATGCAGGTTCGATTCCTGCTGGGGATACCAAAAAAGCTGCCGACATTGTTGATTGGCAGCTTTTGTGTATTAAGTACGTATATAGTTAAAGATTTATGTAGTTAAAGACTTATGTAGATATGAACCTATAGACTTATACACTTAAATACTAAAATACTAAAATACTAAAATACTAAAATACTAAAGGACTGGCAGAATGACAGACCAACAGAATAGTTTGACAAAATTGGGTTTGACAATATATATTTAATTGGTTATAATTTATTTCGCAGTATTCTTGTAGCGGTAATGTTGTTTATAATGGTTGCCAGCGATACTGGAGGTTTCAGGTTAATTGAAAGTTGACAGAACCATTCACCAGTGGTTTATGAATGAGGCTTTAAAGGAAGCCCGGAAGGCTTACAAAAAGGGAGAAACTCCGGTTGGTGCGGTCATAGTGAGGGACGCAAAGGTGATTGCCAGAGGGCATAACCAGAAGGAGAACAGAAACGACCCAACACACCATGCCGAAATATCAGCAATAAGGAAAGCATGCAAAAGCCTTAGTACATGGAGGCTGAATGATTGTGACATGTATGTTACTTTAGAGCCATGTGCAATGTGTGCAGGTGCTATTATACAGGCTCGGTTGGGAAGGCTTTTTATAGGGGCGGTTGACCCTAAGGCCGGTGCGGCAGGTTCAGTAATTGATGTACTGAAGGTTGACAGGTTCAACCACAAGGTTGAAGTGAACTATGGAATAATGGTTGAAGAGTGTTCTTTAGTATTGAAGGAATTTTTTAAAGAACTCAGGAATAGCAAAAACAAATAAAAAGTTTCGGGACATCGAGTCCAAAGCTTTTTGACGGATTTTCTTTCAGGAAATGGCTTTAAATAAAAGTTTATATACGCAGAGGTATCGGAGTGGTCATAACGGGGCTGACTCGAAATCCACTCGGTCAGTTGCCTTGGAAATGCGGGAAACCCTTGAGCTTCTGCGGGTTTTCGGGATTTTGAAAATTTAGCTTTTTACCGATTTCTACGGTTTTTCTACACTTTGCCTTGGTTCCTACGAAAGGCTGTGTGTATTAAAATAAAATATGGAGGCGTATCGAAGTGGTCATAACGAGCCTGACTCGAAATCAGGTTGTCCTCACGGGCACGTGAGTTCGAATCTCACCGCCTCCGCCATGAGCCTGTTTGCGGTCAATGCCCGCAGCAGGCTCTTCCTTTTTTGCTCTTTTCTACTCTCTCTTTCGAGGGCGTTTTAATGTTTTGTAGAAATCTGATCCGCAGGAAACCCTTATTTTATGAGCTTTCTGTATATCCATAAATCCAAACTGTTAGAAATCATTGATCTTCATCAAGTCCGACAGGTTCTTCCCCCTTGGATTTTTCAAACATCCCATTCATGACAAGCCCGGATTCAATCTGGGCATGGAAGTCTAAGTGAGAGTAGATGTCTGCCGTAGTTGAGAAAGTGCTGTGTCCAAGCCATATCTGGATTTGCTTCATGGATATACCATTTGCCAGCAGCAGGCTGGCGTAGCTATGTCTGAGATCGTGGAAACGAATCTTTTTGAGTTCAAATTTTTCGAGCAGCCAGCTGAAATGCTCTGTGACATAATTGGGACGCATGAGCTTTCCAGTTTGATCGAGGCAAATGTAATCGAGGTATTCCCGGCAGTAAGACCGTTTAAATAACCTGCGATACATTTCCTGTTTCTCTTTCTCAGCAAGAAGCAGCTTTTCAACTGTGGGCAGTAAAGGAAGGGTACGGAAACTGGATTTGGTTTTTAGTACATCTTCACCGACAGCTACAAATTTTCCATCTACCTTATCTTCAATGACCTTGTGCCTAATTGAGATTGTTTTTTGTTCAAGGTTAATTGCATCCCATTTCAGCCCAAGGACTTCACTTCGCCGCAGCCCATAGTAAGCGGCCAACTTTACACAAATCTCCAAGGGATCGTCCGATACTGAAAATGTCAAGATAAAAATGCACATTTTTTATAATATAAAAGTGCACAATTATTAGTTACTACTCAGGCATTCCAAATAGACCCGATTATATGCTAACATAATAACATCA
>CAYPCH010000062.1:0-21255 GCA_964409165.1 uncultured Oscillospiraceae bacterium
CATTGCTCACCGCGGTCAAAAAGTAAACTTTTTGCCCTTAACTTGTAAGCAACCAAAGCCTCAAAATACTATAAGTGGGAAAGTTGGGTTAACAATTTAACAGTACTTGTAGTTAAAAAAAGAAGAAAGTTTTATAAAAAAGTCAAACTTTCTTCTTTTTTTATATATTTAACTCAACTATCCTAAGGAAATTGAAGCGCGATGTAAAATCTTTACCTCGTTCAATATGGTTCAGGAGTTTTTTGCCTATAATATATTACCGTTCATAACAGTGCCCCTGACGGCATATATATTAAAAGGATAAACAAAATTACCTTTATAAACAACCTGAAACAAGCAATTATTACCACTATTTTATAACAGGCGTAAGGTAATAGATAAAAGACTATAAAAACCGGATTCAAATATAATACTGTATTAATCGTAAGGGGGGCATATAATTGAAGGGGTACATAGAAGAGGGAGTTGTCGAGCGTGCCGGCTATATTGTTGAGAAGTCAACTGTGATGTCGGAAGCAAAAAGAATCGGAATAAGTAAAAGTGCTGTGCACAAAGATGTAACGAAAAGAAAAGTTTGTTTTGCTTTTTCTTTACCATCAATTGAAGGGGGAAAAAGCATATGAAGGAGTATATCACCGAGAGAGTATTAATTTTAGCTGAATATACTATAGATAAAAAGGCTACTGTCAGAGAAGCAGCGAAACAATATGGAGTCAGCAAGTCAACTGTTCATAAGGATTTAGTTGAGAGACTTCCAGAAATCAATGCTGAACTAGCACAAGAAGTTAAGTCTATACTTGAAGTTAATAAGCAGGAAAGACATATTAGGGGCGGTAACGCTACTAAAATGAAATACAAGAATGCTAAATAAGTATAAAAATACCTGGGTTTTGATAAACAATAGTAGTGGTTGTGAAGCACATATTACTTCCACTACTATTTTTTTATGAAATTATATTTTACATTTTCCATGGAAGAATCAATGGAAGAAACTATATTACAAAAAATGTTGCAATAAAAAAAAAATATGATAATATAAATATTATATTACATTTCTATTACGGTAGTCTGAAAGGAAGATGCGCTTTGTTGGGGCTTGGACAGGATATGGGTATAGATCTAGGAACGGCTTCCGTTCTCGTGTATATAAAAGGAAAAGGCGTTGTATTGAGTGAGCCTTCGGTAGTGGCAATAGATAAAAACTCCAATAAGCTGCTTGCTGTTGGAGAGGAAGCCAGGCGTATGCTTGGCAGGACTCCCGGTAATATTGTTGCAATAAGACCTTTGCGTGAAGGGGTTATCTCCGATTATGATATAACAGAAAGAATGCTTAAGCATTTCATAAACAAGGTATGCGGAATTAAAATGCTAAAGCTGTTTAAACCAAGAATTATAGTATGCGTTCCAAGCGGTGTTACCGAAGTGGAAAAGAGAGCGGTAAAAGAAGCGGCCATGCAGGCAGGAGCAAGAAAGACCTATCTAATTGAAGAGCCTATAGCTGCTGCCATTGGAGCAGGAATAGATATTTCAAAGGCCTGCGGAAGTATGGTAATAGATATCGGTGGAGGTACTACCGACATAGCTGTTATTTCTCTTGGGGGCACTGTTGTAAGTTCTTCCATTAAAGTTGCAGGAGATAAGTTTGATGAAGCTATTGTAAGGTATATGAGGAAAAAGCACAATATTATGATAGGCGAACGTACATCAGAAGAATTAAAAATAAATATTGGTACGGTTTATCCAAGGGTCAAAGAAGTAAGTATGGATATAAGAGGCAGAAATTTGATTTCAGGATTGCCTAAAACACTTACCGTTACGTCCACTGAGATTATGGAGGCGCTTGAAGAGCCTATTTCAAGTATTGTTGAAGTTGTTCACTCTGTGCTCGAGAGGACACCTCCGGAGCTTGCAGCAGATATCAGTGACAGAGGGATTGTAATGACAGGCGGGGGAAGCCTTATATATGGATTGGATAAGCTTATACAGGAGAAAACAGGTATAAACATAATTGTAGCGGATGAAGCCATTTCATGTGTTGCACTAGGAACCGGGAAAGCCCTTGAAAATATTGAGGCTATAGAGCAAAGTGAAAACAACGAAAATAGAATTATATACAGGTAAGTAAAGGTTTTTTTAGGTAATTGATTGAGCTTATTGTGAGCTTTAGGAGTGGTTATCCACTTCTTTTATTAGACCTCTTGGAGTGAAATGAAAGAGGCAAAATTGAGTACCCTCAATGGGTACGAAATTTTATTTTTTTTTTGCATTGCACTTTAATTTCCTACAAATTTTATCCTTATGTTTTTCTGCATTTCTATAAACATTCCTACATTTGTTTCCGATAACTTATATAAGCAAAGAATATGGTATTGGAGATAAATATATGATTAGAGGACTTTACACGTCAGGCTGGAGTATGCTTTCCGGTAGCAAGCAAATAGATACAATATCCAATAACCTTGCCAACGTAAATACAAACGGTTATAAAAGGGATAATGTTATATTTGAAACTTTTCCTCAAGCATTGATAAGACGCATAAACGATACAAGAAGCAATCTTAACCCGTCGGGTAAGGTAGGAAACGTTCAACTGGGAAATGATGCCGGGGAAGTTTTTACATACTATCGGCAGGGATCCATGATGAAAACCGATGCAAATACTGACATGGCTATAGGTGATTCGCCTTCAGCGTTCTTTACGGTAGCCAGACCGGGTACAGATGGTTCGTACAGGGAATATTATACCCGGGATGGTGCATTTGTTTTAAATTCACAGAAGCTTCTTACAACAAAGGACGGTTATCCGGTAATGGGTGAGAATGGATCTATTGTTCTTGAGTCTGAAGACTTTTCCATTATGGATGACGGAACAATTGTAGAAAACGGTGAGATAGTAAACAAGCTTATGATAAAGGATTTTACAGATACTGCAACATTAAGGAAGATAGGGGACAACCTAGTTGAAAAAACAGAAGATACTGAAGAACAGGAGTTTAATGGAATAGTAAAACAGGGGTATCTCGAACAATCAAATGTTAATACAGTAAATGAAATGATAAATATGATTACCGTTATGCGCCACTATGAAGCCAACCAAAAGGTTCTTCAGGCACAGGACAGTACTCTTGAGAGAGCTGTAAATGAAGTGGGAGCAGTAAGATAGGAGGATACCAATTATGATGAGAGCACTTTGGACAGCAGGTTCCGGTATGATTGCACAGCAGCTTAATGTTGATGTGATATCAAATAACCTTGCAAATGTTAATACCTCGGGTTTTAAAAAGGAAAGAGTAGAGTTTAAGGATATGTTGTATGAAACCTTAAACAGAGCATATATAATGGAAACTGGAGGAAAGCCGGTAAATTTGCAGGTTGGTCACGGAACTGCACCTGTTGCCACTATGAAAAATTTTCAAACCGGGAATCTGGACAAGACGGATAATCCTCTTGACTTTGCAATAGATGGGGAAGGATTTTTCACAGTAAGAGGGTCAAACAGGGATGTGGTTTATACAAGGGACGGAAGTTTCAAGTTAAGCGTCACAGACAACGGAAACATGCTTACAACTGCGGATGGTTATGCCGTGCTTGATGACACAGGTTCAGAGATTATGATTGATTTTGATTTATCAAAACTTATAGTTTCATCTGAAGGTGAGCTTAGTCAGTTGGATGAGAGCGGAGTTGTAATACCATTAGGTCAGAGGTTTGGCGTGGTTAAATTTCCGAACAGAGCTGGTCTTGAAAGCATCGGAAGCAATTTCTATGCAGAGAGTTCGGCCACAGGACAAGCGGTGCCCGATGGCGATATGGGTACGAGAAGTAACATTATGCAACATTTCCTGGAGTCTTCAAATGTACAGGTTGTTGAAGAAATGATAAAGCTTATAGTGGCACAAAGGGCTTATGAGGTCAATTCCAAAGCAATCCAGTCAGCTGATGACATGCTGGGTATGGCGAATAACCTGAAGAGGTAATGAACCTTGCTGCGGCTGATTATAAATGTGCTGACACTGTAGCATAATCATAATACAATCGAAAGGATTATAATATGGATATTGGTAAAATCAATAATAACTATGTTGATAATACAATAAATAGTACAATAAATAATACAAAATCAAAAGTCGGCGACGATGATTTTGAGAGCAGGCTTAAAAATATTGTTAAAAACAAGGATGAAAAAGAACTCAGAAAAGTTTGCCAGGAATTTGAAGGTATATTGCTGGGAATGGTGTATAAACAAATGAAGGCAACAGTACCTGAAGCGAGCCTGATACCTGATGCTATCGGGAAGGATGTATTTGAGGGTATGCTTGATGACGAAATTATTAACCAGTCAACCCAAAACAGGAGTTACGGTCTTGCAGACCAGCTATACAAACAATTGAGCCGTCAGTTTAAGGAAGATTAGTTCCCGTGGAGTACTTGTGTATGCGCTCTTATGCATAACATCATAAATCTTGTAAGCTTGTAACAAGATGTGTTATAATGTACTGGTGCATTTAGCATTATACATATTATGGTGTGTTGATATGATAAAAATATAATACTCAACTTTCCCACAGTATTTATGGGCTCTTTGCCACTAACGTAGCATTGCTCACCGCGGTCAAAAAGTAAACTTTTTGCCCTTAACTTGTGAGCAACCAGAGCCTCAAAATACTATAAGTGGGAAAGTTGAGTATAATATCTGTGTTGGTGCCACGTTTCAAGAGGTGGGACTTAAGTTAAGGGGCACAATGGACACAAATTAACTGATTTTGGGAGAGAGGTTTTATAATGCTGTCGAATACAGAAATTAAGAATATTATTCCACACAGGTATCCATTTTTGCTTGTTGATAAAATTTTAGAGGTGGAGCCTGGAAAAAGGGCAGTAGGCATAAAAAATGTTACCGCCAATGAACCGTTTTTTCAGGGACATTTCCCCGACTATCCCGTAATGCCCGGGGTGTTGCTTGTAGAAGCTATGGCTCAAACGGCCTGCGTGGCAGGATTGATGCTTGAAGAAAACAAAGGAAAACTCGGAATGTTTGCAGGCATAGATTCAATGAAATTTAAAAGGCAGGTTGTACCGGGAGATACATTAAAGCTTGAAGCCGAATTTTTGGTGTTTAAAATGGGAATGGGGAAAGTCAAGGTACGTGCCACTGTTGATGAGCAAGTTGCAGCCGAAGGTGAAATTAAGTTTGCATTAGTAGATCCAAACAAATAAGGTACAGGGTAAGAACAAGGGGACAGGTACAGGCTCCCCTTGTTCTTACCCTGTACCTGTCCCCTTGTCTTTGCCCTGTTTTAGCTTACTGCCATTATTTCTTTATCCTTTAAAAACATTTCTCCTACCTTGTATATATCACCGGCTCCCATTGTTAGTATCAGATCCCCTTGAGAGGCATTTAGCTTAAGGTGTTTCACTATGGAATCAAAGTCCTTAATATATAAAACATCCTTTCCGGTAGCCTTGATCCTTTCGGCTAGTGTTCTTGAATGTACCTCGCCGGTATCAATTTCACGCGCAGAGTAGATGTCTGTGATAATAGCCGTATCCGCATAGCCGAAAGCCTCTGAAAACTCGTTCATTAGAAGCTTTGTTCTTGTATAGGTGTGAGGTTGAAACACGCACCAAATTTTGCCGTAGTTGCCGTTTTTGGCAGCCCTAAGTGTTGCAATGATTTCTGACGGATGATGAGCGTAATCATCAACAACTTTAATTCCCTCTGCAATACCTTTAACTTCATATCGTCTATGAGTACCTGTGAAGTTTTCAAGTCCGCGTTTTATATCTTCCATATCACAGCCTAAAGTATAGCATGAGGCTATAGCTGCAAGAGCATTCTCAACATTATGCAGACCGGGAACCTTAAGTTTGATTGTTGCAACCATATTTTTATCCTTCAGCACATTAAAGGAGGCAAATCCCGATTCATCGAAAATAATGCGGTCAACTGTCCACATTGCGTCCTTTGAATTGATAGCATAGGTTATTTTGTTACAGGATACCTTGTTTAACAGTGAAATTACATTTATGTCATCGGTACATGCAACTAAATACCCGTTATCTGGTATAAGAGAAACAAATTTATTGAATGACTCTTTAATATGTTCTATATCTTTAAAGTAATCAAGATGGTCTGCTTCAATATTTAGAACTACTGCCAGAAAAGGATGGAACTTGAGAAAACTTTCAACATATTCGCATGCCTCAGTTATGAAGTACTTGTTCCCGCCTATCCTAGTGTTCCCTCCTATAGCATCAAGCTCACCGCCTAAATGTATTGTAGGGTCTGCTTCCGACTCAAGCATAATCATTGAAATCATTGATGTTGTCGTAGTCTTGCCGTGAGTTCCAGAAATCGCCACACTATAGGGGTAGCTTTTCATTACCTCTCCAAGAAGTGTCGCCCTTTCAATGGTCTGAATACCTAGTCTTCTTGCTTTTACAAGCTCAGGATTATCCCCCTTAACGGCAGCGGTATAAACCACAAGGTCAAGATCATGTATGTTTTCTTCACTATGACCTATGTATATCTTAATGCCTTTATTTTCCAACTTAGTTGTTATATCTGATGATTTGATATCCGAACCGGAAATTGTATAACCAAGATTCAATAAAATTTCTGCAAGACCGCTCATACTGATTCCGCCGATACCGATAAAAAAAACATTTTTAATTTGTCCTGTGTTCAAAAGACTTGATTTATTCAACTCATAACACTCCTTACTTTATATTGGGACTTCAAATTTATTATAACAGTTCAATTTCCTTAGGAAAGGTGAAATATAACTTTCACCATTATTTTCACTTAACGCTTATTTGAAGCCAAATAGCAACGTAAAAAAGTGAAAGTAATAATTTAACTCATTCCTTAATACAATATCACAAAAATTAGATTTTTCGATGTAGAATTATTTTCGTGATTTATATATTTAATATTTTATAAATAAAAGTTGAACAGTATCAAAATATTCAATTACTATTATATGAAATTTTTAGCACAAATATAAGTGTTTTTTATTTTTTAATGCTATATTATGAAAATTAATTTTTTCAATGTAGAATTATTTTCGTGATTAATATAATTATGAATAATATGTGGATTAAGAGAAATGATAATAAAAAGACTTTTGTTGGTGGAATAAAATTTCGTACCCATCGAGGGTACAGAAGTTTTGCCTCTTTCATTTCATTCCAAGAGGCCTAATAAAAAGCTTCGGGACGTTGAGTTCCTTGCTTTTTGCCGGATTTCCTTTCAGGAAATGGCCCTGAAAATTATCTTTTTGCTTTGATATAAAAATAAAAAAGATAAGAAAATAAGAAAATAAGAAGGAAATTAAGAAAAAACGGCGAATATATATAATAATGCAGGATGAATACACATTTTACGGAAGGTGGTAACATCTTATGGAAATTACCGATGTTCGTATAAGGAAAATCGACTCAGAAGGAAAAATGAAAGCTGTTGTTTCTGTGACTTTTGATAATGAGTTTGTCATTCATGACATAAAAGTTATTGAAAGTCAGAATGGATTGTTTATAGCAATGCCCAGCAGGAAGGCGCCTGATGGCGAATTCAGGGATATTGCCCATCCTATTAATGCAGAAACCCGAAGCAAAATCCAAAATGCTATTTTGGATAAGTATGAATCAATCTCTACGGGTGCAGACAGTGCAGAGACTGAAGAAAACGAATTTTCAGGGTAATTTTTAAATTGATAGAAAATCGATAGTAAATCGATAGATATCTGGTAGAATCGCAAAGATACAGCATTATTCCCCCGGTTTAACCATAACTTGGGACTCAAAAACGTTTGTGGAGACTAAGGCGATACATATGTATTTCTTTGATATCTGCAATTTTTAATGGGTGATGCGTATTTTAGCGATTTTTTTTTATCAAGGTTCCCTCCTTGACATTTTTTTCTGAGACTTTTTCAATGTAGAATTATTTTTGTGATTAATATACTTTTATTTTTATGGTTGAAATGTTCATTGAAAAGTGAGAGAATATATTTGGTCTGAAATAAGGAATTTTTGAATATTTGATAATTATATATTATTATAGATATGTCTCTGGCTGAAAATACCGAACTTGCAGGATAAAACATGTTAGCTCTGTTTTTTTGCGACAATACAGGGACCGAAGGAGGAAGCTTAAAATGGAACACTTGATGGCTGTTGTTCTGGCCGCTGGTGAAGGGAAAAGAATGAAGTCCCGCAAAGCTAAAGTTTTGCATAAAGTTTGCGGAACACCTTTAGTGGAATGGGTTTATCAATCCGTAATCAGTGCAGGTGTAGATGAAGTAGTGCTTGTCGTAGGACACAAGGCAGATGAAGTAAAAGGGTATATGAAAGACAAGGTTTCATATGCTTTTCAGAAAGAACAATTAGGAACAGGGCATGCTGTTATGCAGGCGGAAGATTTTTTAAACGGTAAAAGCGGGAATGTACTTATATTATGTGCAGATACTCCTCTCATCTCTTCTGAGACCATCCGGAAAACAATAGAATTTCATAAAGAAAGCGGTAACTCCGCTACAATAATAACGGCAGACCTTGATAATCCGGCAGGGTATGGAAGAATTGCAAGGAATGAAGACGGAAGAGTTTTGAAAATCGTTGAGGACAGGGATGCAGATGAGAAGGAGAAAAATATAAAAGAAATTAATTCAGGCATGTACTGCTTTGAGATGGTTGCGCTTGGGGATGCATTAAAAGAGCTTGATAACAGTAACAGTCAGGCGGAATATTACCTTACAGACACTATTGAAATAATGATTGATAAAGGTTTAAGGGTTGGTGCTGTAAAAGTAGAGGAACAGAGTGACATACTCGGTATAAACGATAGAATCCAGTTGTCAAAGGCAGAAAGCATAATGAGAGGCAGAATATTGGACAGACTGATGTCGGAAGGGGTAACTATAATAGACCCTTTGTCGACATATATTGACCATGATGTGCAGATAGGAACCGATACAGTGATATATCCTTCAACAATCATTGAAGGTAAATCCGTAATTGGTGAAGATTGTGTCATAGGTCCCGGTACCCGTATTTCGGACAGTAGGATAGCTGATAGGGTTGAGGTGGAAAATTCTATAATAGTAGAAAGTTCTGTTGATAATTACACAAAGATTGGACCGTTTGCTTACTTAAGGCATGGAAGCAATGCAACAAAGTAAAATGGGCAGCATTCATCAGAAAAATTGTAAAAAATAAATGTTAAAAGGGGAAAGTAAGATGAATTTACATGGGAAGGATATAAAGATCTTTGCTGGCAATTCCAACAGAGAACTCGCAGAAGAGATTGCAGAAAGAATAGGTCTTCCGCTCGGACTTGCAAAAGTAGGTATGTTCAGTGACGGTGAATCTGCAATCAACATAGATGAAGTTGTAAGAGGCTCGGATGTTTTTATAATACAGTCTACCTGTACTCCTGTTAATGATAATCTCGTAGAGCTTCTTATAATAATTGATGCTTTAAGGAGGGCTTCGGCAGGAAGGATAACGGCAGTAATGCCTTATTATGGATATGCAAGGCAGGATAGAAAAGCTAAAGCAAGAGACCCTATTTCGGCAAAGCTTGTAGCCAATCTTTTGACTACTGCCGGAGCAGACAGGGTTCTTACTATGGATCTGCATGCTCCACAGCTTCAGGGGTTCTTTGATATACCGCTGGATCATTTGTTGGGAGTGTCAATACTTGCCAACCATTTTAGGGACAAGTTTGGAGATACCAATGATGTAGTTGTTGTATCGCCTGATGTAGGAAGCGTATCAAGATCAAGAAAGTTTGCCGAAAAATTGGAGGTACCGCTGGCAATTATCGACAAGAGAAGGCCTAAGGCGAATGTATCTGAAATAATGAATATTGTAGGCGACGTAAATAATAAAAGAGTTATTCTGGTGGATGATATTATTGACACGGGGGGAACCATTGTTAATGCTTCAAATGCCTTGATGGAAATTGGTGCAAGAGAAGTTTATGCGTGTTGTACCCATGGGGTTTTATCAGGTCCTGCCATCGAAAGAATTGACAAGTCCGATATGAAAGAGCTTGTTATGCTTAATACAATACCGCTTACAAAGGAAAAACAAATTAAAAAGATAGTTTCACTGTCCGTTGCGGCAGTGTTTGCAGAAGCAATAGAAAGGATTTACGGAGATATATCCATCAGTACATTGTTTACACAGCAGGAATAATAAGCTATGTGTATGTGAATGATAAAATTGGAAGTCTTTTGCCTCCTTAACAACATTAGGGAGGCAATTTATCTTAGGGAAGGTGAAAATATAGACACCCCCTGAGTTTTTGCTATTGAGAGGTGTTTTGATGTGAATGATTTGTATATAGTTGCAGGACTGGGCAATCCCGGCTCAAGGTATGATAATACCAGGCATAATGTGGGATTTGAGACAATTGACCTGCTTGGAAAAAGGCTTGGGATTAAAATCAACAAGCTTAAGCACAAGGCGCTTTATGCAGAGGGCGTAATAGCCGGAAGCCGTGTGATTCTTGTAAAGCCCCAGACATTTATGAACCTCAGCGGGGAAAGTGTTCGGGAAATATTGAACTGGTATAAAGTTTCGGTTAATAATATTATAATAGTATATGACGATATAGACCTTCCTGTAGGTAAACTCAGATTGAGGCCAAAGGGAAGTTCCGGCAGTCATAACGGCATGAAATCGGTTATTTACCAGATTCAATCGGAGGAATTTCCAAGGGTAAGAATCGGTATAGATAGGCCTCCGGAGGGATGGGATCTTGCCAACTATGTTTTGAGCAAGTTTTCAGCTGATGAAAGAAAAATGATGGATGAAGCCATATCAAATGCTTCAGATGCTGTTGAAGAGATAATAAGGTCAGGTGTTGACCAGGCTATGAATAGATTTAACAAAACGTAAGTAAAATCAAATATAACAGGTTGAGATGATGTATGAGTATTTTAAAAGATAAAGGGTATCTATTGGATCCTCTTATAGAAAATAAGGAATATGCAGATGTTCTGGATCATATTAAAAAGAGACGTATGCCTGTAACGGTTACAGGTCCGTCCGAGTCCCAAAAGTTGCATATGGCAAGCGCCTTATGTGCTCATCTGGGACAAAAGGGCATGTTTATTGCATATAATGAAATGCTGGCCAGAAAAATGTTTGAGGACTTTTCCTTCTTCTGGGGAAGGGATGTTCTGTTTTTTTCTTCTAAAGAAATAATGCTTTATGATGTTGAGGCAAAGAGCTATGACTCTGTTTATGAAAGGATAGAAGCGCTTTACAGGATAACCTGCGGTGATTATAAGTTTATTGTCACAAGTGCTGAAGCTGTTTGCCAAAAACTAGTAGACAGAAAGCTTTTTATTGAGAGTATAATTGAAATATCCCTTGGGGAGAGGATAGACCTTGAATCTGTTCTTGAAAAGCTTGTTTCCATAGGGTATGAGCGTGTAACTGCTGTAGAAGGAAAAGGTCAGTTTGCATTAAGGGGCGGAATCATTGATATTTTTCCTGTTAACAGTGATACAGCTGTGCGTATAGAGCTGTTTGATGATGAAATAGACTCTATCAGAAGTTTTGACATATTAACTCAGAGATCTGTAGATAAGCTGGATGAAACCAAAGTCCTTCCTGCGAGGGAATTGATATATCTTAAGGATAAAAGAAATGGAATCCTCGAAAGCATCCTCCGGGACTTAAATAATCATATTGATGAAATAAAGAGCAAAAACAGCAGTGATTACGTACAAGCAATAGAGGCAAGGATTAAGGCTGATATTGAAAGGTTTGAGCAGGAATACTATTTCCTGGGAATGGATAGGTACATACATTATGTTGTCAGTAAACCTGAAATGTTAACCGACTATACTAGAGAAGATATTCTTGTATTTATTGATGAACCGAAAAGGTTTGGGCAGAGGCTTGAAAATATGTACCTTGAAAACCAGGAGATGTGTAAGAGCCTTTTGGAGAAGGGTCACTTGCTGCCCGGAAGTTTTCAGATGTACTTTGATTACGATTATGTGTGGGATATGCTCAGTAGAAAGAAGCCACTTTATTTTAGTGCTATTGTTACTGACGAAGATGTTGTGAAAAGTTCCTACAGAATTGGAATCACCTCCAAACTTTTAAATTCGTATCAGGGACATCTTGATCTTCTAATGGAAGATATCAGCTATTGGAAGAAAAACAGGGCAAGGATAGTTGTACTGTCGGGAACAAGAAGTCGTGGGGAAATGCTGGCGGAAACTCTAAGGTCAAAGAATATTGAAGCTTACTATTTTCATGATTTTACAGGACAGATAGAACAAGGACAGGTGATTATTACCCACGGAAGCCTTAACAGGGGTTTTGAATATCAGGAAATAGGATTTGTGGTTGTCAGCGGAAAAGAATTGTTCGGACAGGACAAAAAACTGCGAAAAACCTCTAAAAGCAAAGGCAAGGGTCAAAAGATCAGTGTATTTACCGACCTGAATATAGGAGACCTTGTTGTCCATCAGCTTCACGGAATAGGAAGGTATGTAGGCATTGAACAACTTGTTGTGGATAATGTAAAAAAGGATTATTTGAAGATAAAATACCATGACGGCGATTTCCTGTATATACCCACTAACCAGCTTGACCTTATACAGAAGTATATAGGTTCTGAGGGCAAGGCGCCTAAGCTTAGCAGGTTGGGTGGTACCGAATGGTTAAAGACCAAAGCAAAGGCAAAAGAGTCTCTAAGGGAGCTGGCGGAGGAATTGATAAAGCTGTATGCGAAAAGGGAGTCGGTGAAAGGTCATTCTTATCCGGCTGACACTGTGTGGCAGAAGCAGTTTGAGGAAATGTTCCCCTATCAGGAGACTGACGACCAGATAAAATGCATTGAGGAGATCAAAAAGGATATGGAATCCGACAAGCCTATGGATAGGCTATTGTGCGGTGATGTAGGCTACGGCAAAACTGAAGTTGCCTTAAGAGCGATTTTCAAGGCGGTAATGGATGGAAAGCAGGTGGCATATCTTGTTCCGACAACAGTGCTTGCACAGCAGCATTACAATAATTTTTTGGAAAGAATGAAGGATTTCCCTATAACAGTAGATATGATAAGTCGTTTCAGAACCCAGGCTGAACAGAAAAAGATATTAAAAGATGTAAAATCAGGAGTTGTCGATGTCCTTATCGGAACCCACAGACTTCTGCAGAAGGACATAAAGTTTAAGGATCTTGGACTTCTGATTGTGGATGAAGAACAGCGTTTCGGAGTAATGCACAAAGAGAAAATAAAAAACATGAGAGAAAATATTGATGTACTTACACTTACGGCTACACCTATTCCGAGAACTCTTCACATGTCGCTTACGGGAATACGGGACATAAGTGTAATTGAGGAGCCGCCGGAGGAAAGATATCCGGTACAGACCTATGTCATGGAGCGCAATACTGAAGTCATAAGGGAAGCCATTACAAGGGAGTTGGCTCGTAACGGACAGGTTTTCTACCTGTATAACAGGGTAAGATCTATTAGTGTAAAGGCGATGGAAATCCAGCATCTGGTTCCCGATGCCAGAATAGGAACAGCACACGGACAGATGAATGAAAATGAACTTGAAGATATTATGTTAAGGTTTATCAACGGAGAGTACGATGTTCTCGTATGTACCACCATAATAGAGTCCGGTCTTGATATGCCCAATGTAAACACGATTATTGTTGAAGATGCGGACAAAATGGGTCTTGCGCAACTATATCAGCTCAGAGGAAGAGTAGGACGCTCAAACAGGCTTGCTTACGCATATATAACCTATAAGAAGGATAAGGTGCTGACTGAAATAGCCGAGAAAAGACTTACTGCAATAAAAGAGTTTACTGAGTTCGGTTCCGGTTTCAAGATAGCAATGAGAGACCTTCAGATAAGAGGTGCGGGTAATCTTTTAGGAGCACGACAGCACGGGCATATTGATATGGTTGGATACGATATGTACTGCAAACTCCTTTCGGAAGCTGTAAATGAATTGAGGGGCGAACCTTTAAAAGATCCGGATATGGAAATTGCAATTGATATTAATGTAAGTGCATATATTGATAATGACTATATAGGCAATGAAAACCAGAAGATAGAAATGTACAAAAGAATAGCCTCAATCCAGGATGAGCAGGATGTTCTCGATGTAGAGGATGAGCTTATTGACCGGTATGGTGATATACCGGGGTCTGTAAATAACCTTATCAGGATTGCATATATCAAAGCGATTGCCAGGGAGTGCGGCTTTATGTCGATACAGGAGAAGGGTGATTGCGTGATGTTGCAGTTTATGGACAGTGTGAACATAAACTTTGAAATAATAGGAACCCTCATGGACAAATATAAAAGAAAACTGCTTTTTACGGCAAGCAGCAAGCCCTATCTCACATTCCGGATATCCGATATAAAAAGGGAGGAGCTACTAGAAAATATTAAGATTTTGTTACAAAACATTAAAAAATTGAAGTCGGGTTTGCAATCTAATATAATATAAATGTAGTATGAGAGGGATGGATTTGGTCAAAGAATAAAAGAAGCAATATAATTATACTTTAAGAATGTGAGGAGATAGTGTGATAAAAAAGAATATGTCCATAATTATTGTAGTTGCAACATTGCTTTTGCTGGCAGCTGTAATATTCGGAATAAACTATCTGAATGCGACAAATTATGTGGCAACTATGGCAGGAGAAAAAATCACTAATGCGGAGTACAATTTTTTTCTTGCATCTGTAAAGATGGAGATGGAGAATGAAGCTGATGAAGCGTCCAAAGAAGGCATGTGGAACAATAGCGTTTTTGTGGAAGATGCCAAAAAAGAAGCTCTTAACAGAGCAAAAGAGTTTAAGATACAGGTAATAAAGGCAAAAGAGCAGGGTGTTACATTAGGCTCAGAGGACATGAAATATGTTGACAGCGTGATACAGAATTTTTTGAGCGATGCAATGCAGAGTCTCAGTGGTAGCGGTGTCAGTTCAGCGAATTTACAGAAGGAAGCTGAAAAGGAATTTAAGAATACCTACAGAGTTAGTACAAAGCAGTATAGAAAAATCCTTGAGCAGTTTATGCTGGTCAGTAATTTTGCTGAGCAGGAGCAGGAGCAGCTTGATGCTGATGAGGGCGAGATCAAAACCTATTACGATGAGAATACAGAAGACTTTGAAATGTATACTTTAAGACATATAATGTTCTTTACCGTAGATACAGAAACTGGTCTACTCTATGAAGAGGACAAGCTTGCTGAAATTAAGGCTAAAGCGGAAGATACCATGCAAAAGGTAAAAGATGGGGAAGATATGGCGGAGCTTGCAAAAGAGCTTTCCGATGATCCTTATGTACAGGACAGTGAGGGTATGCTTACGGTATATAAGGGCTCAGGCTATGATAGTATTGAAGAATGGGCTTTCAGCGGCAAAGACGAGGGAGATATAGGGATTCTTGAGACTGAGTACAGTTACCATGTTATAAGGGTGGAACGCAAGTCGACCTATGATGATATGAAAGAGAATGTCAGAAATGTAGTTATTGCCAACAAATATGAAGCAATTGTAGATGAATGGGCAAAAGATCCCAAATATGATGTTGTGAAAAACGGCAATGTTCTGGACAAAGTAAAAATTTGATTTTAGAAAAAAATGCATAGAGACCGAAATAAAGTAAATTTAAATAAAAAGCTTTGGAACGTTGGGGTTCAAAGCTTTTGCCAGATTCCCTTTCAGGAAATGGCTCCAATTAAAAAAGACTGGAAATCAGTCTTTTTTAATTTTAAAATACTAAACATAATTTGTTTGCAATACTGGCTTTTCAGGACAAAATACCTCCATAAGCAATTTTATTCATGTTATTTTTTATGTTATCATAATTCACCTGTAATGTATAAAACTCCAATAAATAATTAATAATAAAATTGTACTATTAATTCAAATGGAAAAGGAGGTAAAATAAATTGAAAGCAACTGGCATAGTTAGAAGGATAGACGACCTTGGAAGAGTAGTAATCCCTAAAGAAATCAGAAGAACTTTAAGAATTAGAGAAGGTGACCCTCTCGAAATATTTACTGATAGAGAAGGAGAAGTGATACTCAAAAAATACTCACCTATTGGTGAGCTTGGTGATTTTGCAACACAGTACGCAGATTCACTGCATAAAACAAGTGGTCATATAACATGTATTTCAGACAGGGATACAATTATTGCTGTTTCAGGTGCATCAAAGAAGGAATTTCTCGAAAAGTCATTGAGTAATGATATTGAAAGAGTTATAGAAGAAAAAACCACTTTGGTTGTAAAAGCACCTGAGGAAAAAGCTATTAGTATATTGGCGGATGAGGGTCCTGACAGACAATATTCTTCACAAGTAGTAACTCCGATCATTTCTGAAGGTGATCCAATCGGTTCAGTCATATTTTTGTCAACCGATCCTAATGTACGTATGGGTGAAGTTGAAGCGAAACTTGCTCAGACAGCGGCAGGATTTTTAGGTAAACAAATGGAGCAGTAGGGATTAGTGTATTGACTGAAACTGATTTGAAACAAAGGGACGGATAACTGTAAAGATAAATAAAAACTCGGAAGGCAGGCGGCATGTGATGCTTTTAATTACAGCATTCAGACTGTAGGATGCATCAAACAGATATGTAACAATGCACAGATGAAGATACGCTGTTGATGCCTTGCAAAACTTGCCGATTGCCACCGAGCTTTTATTTATCTTGATATCTGTCTTAAAAACTCCCTTTTTATTTGAGAGAACTATAGAGCATCCTTTAAGCATAAGCCTCTTGGCAATAAATATATCCCTATTTGCAAAAGAATGATATAATAAGAAATGGTAAGAATATAAAGGGTGAAATACACTTAAGTATATTTATTTAAAGGGGTTGGTTGCATGTTGAAGGAAAAGTATACTTTTTCTGATCTGATAGATATTATGAGATTGTTGCGAAGCGCCGATGGTTGTCCGTGGGATAGGGAACAAACTCATGAAAGCCTTAAAAGGTATCTTATAGAGGAGACCTATGAGGTGCTTGAGGTAATAGACTTAATCAATAGGAAAAGGCTTTGTGAAGAGCTTGGTGACCTTCTGCTTCAGATAATTTTTCATGCACAGATAGCAGCAGAAGACAATTCGTTTACAATAGAAGATGTTATATCAGGGATATGCAGAAAAATGGTCTTGAGACATACACATGTTTTCGGTACGGATACAGCAGAAACAGCTGAGGATGTCGTGGAAAACTGGGAGGAAATAAAGAAGAAGGAAAAGGGAATGAAAAGCCATACGGATGTGCTTAAAGATGTACCCTCAAACCTGCCTGCACTTATGAGGAGTTTTAAGGTTCAACAAAAAGCATCCCGTATCGGTTTTGACTGGGACAATGTAGATGATGTGATTAAAAAGGTTTACGAGGAAATTGATGAATTAAAAGATGTATATAAAAGTAAAGATGTGGTAAGAATAAATGAAGAGATGGGAGATGTATTATTTTCCATTGTAAACTTATCCAGATTCCTGGATGTTCAACCTGAACTAGCTTTAACCGGCACTATAGATAAATTCATTAAAAGGTTTGAGTTTATTGAAAAGGAAAGTGCAAAGGAAGGAAAGAAAATTGAGGAGATGACACTTTCCGAAATGGACGAGTTGTGGAACAAGTCGAAAACATTTTTAAAGTAAATTTATTAAAAAAGGAGGAGTTTAAACGTTTTTATCGAATAAACAGTAATTTGAGATGTTTAAGTTTATATAAACTTTAACCCTTATATGGATTAAGGGCTTTATAGTCCGAAACATCCTTAATTGAAACATAGGTTTCAAAGATTAAAAGCCAATATAAAAAATAGGAGGATTGAGTAATGAATAAAACAGAATTGGTTTCAAGTATGGCAGAAAAAAGTGAATTGTCCAAAAAGGACGCTGAAAAGGCTCTTAACGCATTTGTTGAAAGTGTAGAAGAAGCACTTTCGAAAGGTGATAAGATTCAATTGGTAGGGTTCGGTTCATTTGAAGTAAGGGAAAGAGCTGAAAGAAAGGGCAGAAACCCACAGACAAAAGAAGAAATCACTATTCCTGCAACAAAAGCACCAGTATTTAAAGTTGGAAAAGGCTTAAAAGAACTGGTAAACAAATAATATTGATTTTACATATCGCAGCAGTGGTTTGTATCAATGCATGAAGCGATAAATCGAAGATGCCTGATGCTTTTTAAGAATATGCAATCTTTAAGAGTACACAATAATAAAACACAGTGCATCATCACAAAATGGATATTTGTTTATGATTAAAAGGGCTTCTTCAAACAAGAAGCCCTTTTTATTGCAGTTTGTGCCATTTTGCTTTGGTGAAATCAGTATTAAGTGAGTGAATAGGGGGAATATCCAATGAGAATAGATAAATACCTAAAGGTATCAAGACTTATAAAAAGACGCACTCTTGCAAATGAAGCATGTGAGCAAGGCAGGGTGAAGATTAATGATAAAGTAGCCAAGCCCGGCTTGGAAGTTAAAGTTGGAGATACTATTGAAATTCAATTTGGAAACAGCAATATAAAAGTTGAAGTTGTTTCTGTCAGTGAGCATGTACTAAAATCGGATTCGAAAGAAATGTATGTTATAAAGTAAAGCTTTTTTTAAAAATAGAACTTTTCAAGAAGAATTGCATACAAGATGAAGAATGAGAGGCTTTTTGAAGGAGCTTCTTTTTTTATGCTCTATGCTTTTGTACGGAATCTCAGTATTAATTTGTTCAATAATAAGCATTTTTGAAGTTGTACATGCATAAACATCTATATGAATAAAAAACTGGAGAGAATTTAAAAACTGTAACTGTTGCTGATACATAAAGGCTGTTATGCTTTTGTGTCAGTTCGGGACAGTAAGAAAACTGGAGGGATAAAAATGATTGAAGATAAAAAGATGTTAAAGTCAAATGTCCAGAATATTTTGATTGAAAACAGGGAAAAGCTTAGTGTTTCCGGCGTGCTGGATGTTGAGAGTTTTAATGATGAAACTGTTGTTGTGGACACTGAACTTGGAATTCTAATTGTACGTGGGGAAGAGTTGCATATAAATAAATTAAGCTTGGATAACTCTGAGCTTAATATAGAAGGGTATATAATAAGCTGTGAATATAATGAGAAAGACAGAGGTAGAAAAGGAACGGGATTTTTTTCAAAAATGTTTAGGTAGAGGATAAGTGATAAATATTGTGGGTATCTGTTGGCAATCAGGCGTATTCTTTTTTGATGTGTGTATTAGGTGGAATGATTATAGCTTTTATATACGACGCTTTTAGAATAAAAAGAAAAACTATAAAGTCCAGTAATATAATAATTTACTTTGAGGATTTTATTTATTGGATTATTGTAGCTCTTGTTCTTTTTGGGGCAGTCTATATAAGCAACGAAGGTGAGATACGGGGTTATCTTATTACAGGAGCAATTTTAGGGATAATTATTTATGCATTTCTGCTAAGTAGAATTGTTATGACGGTTTTTCTGTTTATAATAGGACTTGTATATAAGTTTGTAGTTGTTGTTTTTGGCATATTGCTTATTCCGCTTAAGATCATCTACAGAATACTGAGAATACCCGCAGGATTTATTTGTTATACAGCTCTGCGCGGGGGCAAAAAAGTAAAAAGGATAGGAAAAGTCAGACTTGATAAATTGAAGGGTTGGAAAAGAGTTATAAAAATTATTAGGAAAAAAATATAATGCAGGAGGAATTTACAAACATGTGTAGAATTAATATAATATATGGAATACGTTTTATATAGAATATCTTTAAGGCGTTAAGTGGGTTTAAGGTGTTAAATAGGAGAGTAGCTTTATGAACAAAAGAAAAAAGCCCGCATGGGGTTTAGTTTTGATTACAGGCGTGTTTGTGCTTTATTTAGGAGTTGTTTTAGTTAAGCAACAAAGCATGATGTATGATCAGCAACTTTATATGGATGACATACAGGCGAAAATAAAGCAGGAAGAAGCACTGAAACAAGAGCTTTTAAAGCAGGAAGAGAAAGTTAATTCCGATGAGTTTGTCGAGAAGATTGCCCGTGAGGAATTAGGAATGGTAAAACCAGGCGAAAGAATTTTTGTGGATATTAATAATTAATGAGTGAATGTGAATTTTAACTGATAATGAACTGTTGGTAAATTAGTAAATAGTGATACTTGACGTAAGGCACTATGTTATTATATAATCTAATTACTTTAATCAATCAGGAGGATTATTTAATTTATGCTCGTGGAAGTAGGAAAAGTTGTAGAGGGGAAAGTTTCAGGCATTACTAATTTTGGAGCTTTTGTTCAACTCTCTAACGGTCAGACAGGTTTGGTTCACATCTCTGAAGTTGCGGAAGAATATGTTAAGGATATTAAGGCTCATCTTAATGAAAACCAGGTTGTAAAAGTGAGAATTATTTCTGTAGACAAAAACGGCAAAATCAGCCTTTCAATTAAGAAAGCTTTAGACCCTGCACCTTCTGAAAAATCTTCAAAGTTTTCGAATTCTTCAAGATCTTCAAGGACTTCAAAACCGGAGGAAGTTGATTGGAAAAGGAATAACCAGTCTAATATTTCTTTCGAAGAGCGTCTTGCAAAATTCATGAAAGACAGTGATGAAAAGATGCATGACCTTAAGAAGAATTTTGAGTCAAAAAGGGGCGGCGGAGGATACAGAAAATCCGTACAATAGTGTGAACTTTCTATTAAGTAGCACGGATAAGGTAGCTGTAAACCGGTTGGATTATTGTTATACTTCCAATAGGGTGGGAGTTTTTTCGCCTATAGCTGTGAATTTATGTGATAAACGTTGACGATTATAACGGTTTTTGCTCTTTAGCAAAGACCGTTTTTGTAGTGTTTAAACAGCTAAACCTGTTATACTTCAAATATGTATGCTGTTTTGAAAAAAATGCTTTACAAACGAGATATTGGCTTAAATTACCATTAAATTTGTGTTGACATGATAAAAAACATGTATTATAATAAGTGAGTCGCTTATCGAAGGGCGATTTAGTTGCCGGAGTGGCGGAATTGGCAGACGCACAGGACTTAAAATCCTGCGGGACTTACCTCCCGTACCGGTTCGATTCCGGTCTCCGGCACCAATATATCGCGGGATGGAGCAGTATGGTAGCTCGTCGGGCTCATAACCCGAAGGTCGCAGGTTCAAGTCCTGCTCCCGCAACCATATTAAAACTATGATTTTGATACAATCGAAAGCCCTTGTTACAAGGGTTTTTCGGC
>CAYPCH010000063.1:0-20947 GCA_964409165.1 uncultured Oscillospiraceae bacterium
TGTAGCATTTCATGTCCACAGCCAAGCCGGACTATTTAGCACTATATTAAAAAATAAGTAAGTATTGAATTAATACTAAAATTGGTTTATAATTTTAGTATATGGGTTTATAAACATAAATAAAATTAAAATGTTTTTTATTTTATTTATGCAACAGAATTAGTCACATTTCATTTCTTCAGTAGTTACCGTTTTTAATTTTTTCTTTAGAATTATTTTAAAGTTAAAGTAATATTTCAATAATCTATTACCTCTTTGTTTTTATACGATAAAATTAAAGACCACTTTTATAGCCTGTAGTTTTCATTTGTTTACTTTTAAATGCATTTATAAAGCATCTATAAAACATCTATAAAACAATAATACTCAGAAAATACAAGGAGGATGTATTATGCGGAGAAATAACCCTATCAACCTTAATACCCCTTTACCTTCATTCATTTCCTTTTTAATATTGATTTGCTTTCTATGCGTTTGCCTAATACCAGGAAATGTTTTTGCTTCAATCGGTGAATTTGTACAGATAGAAGCCGAAGACTATGATGACACCAACTCTTTAACCGTCCAAACGTACGGTTTATCAAATGGATACAGGGTTATAGGATCTTTAGAACCCGGTGATTATCTTGTATATAATAATATTGACTTCGGAACAGGCTTAGAGTCTTTTAGGATAAAACTTGCCTTGGGCGGCAGTAATCCGGCTGATATTGAAATAAGAGCCGGAAGTTCTACAGGTACTCTTTTAGGAACCCTTTCTGTATCACCTACCGGAGGTTGGGACACATACCAGGAATTCACCTGCAGTATAGACAGTATTACCGGTATAAATGACATATATATTATATGTGTAGGCTATTTTAATATAGACTGGTTTATGTTCCTGCCTGAAGGTTCAACTATCAGAAGCGCTTTTTCAAAAATTGAATGTGAGGACTTTGACAGCACTAATTCTTCAACTGTCCAAACCTTTGATACATCTGATGGACAAATAGTTGTCGGCTCTATAGAATCCGGTGACTATCTGGCATTCGACAATGTAGACTTAGGTACAGGCATCTCAATATTCAGGACAAATATTGCTTATGAAGGAAGTACACCTGCTAAAATTGAAATCAGATCTGGCAGTTCTTCAGGCACTCTTCTGGGCACTCTTCCGATAACATCTACAGGAAACCTTGACACATATAGGGAGTTTTCATGTAGCATTGACAGTATCACAGGGTTAAAAAGCATATATATTGTTTATTCAGGGTCATTTAATGCCGACTGGTTTTTTTTCGAATCCATAGATACAAAAGTGACAGATGCTTTTTCACAGATTGAAGCCGAAAACTATAACAGTACCAATTCTTCCACCGTTCAAATATATGGAATGTCAAGTAGTGTAAAGTTTGCAGGTTCAATTGAACCTAATGATTATCTTTTATTTGATAATGTGAACTTAAGTACTGGTGCCTCATCCTTGAGAATGAATGTTGCATATGGGGGCAGTACACCCGCTGATATTGAAATAAGATCCGGCAGTGCTGACGGTCCTCTTTTGGGTACTATAGCTGTATCCTCTACAGGAGGCTGGGATATATATCAGGAATTTTCCTGCTCCTTGGATAATATAACCGGAGTGCATGACATATGTGTTGTATATTTAGGTTATTTTAATTCCGATTGGTTTATGTTTTCACCGACAATTCCGAAATCGGAAACTATAGATGCCTTTTCCCAGATAGAAAACGAATCCTACGACAGTGCCAATTCCTCAAGCCTTCAAATTTATGGTGCATCAAACGGCAGAAAGGTTGTTGGTTCCATCCAAACAGGTAATTATCTTGTATACAACAATATCAACTTTGGCAGCGGTGCATCCTCCTTTAGGACATATGTTGCTTATGGTGGAAGTACTTCAGCTAAAATTGAAATAAGACTTGGGAGTTCTACCGGTACACTTCTGGGCACTCTCACCGTATTACCTACCGGAGACTGGGATACTTATCAGGAATTTTCCTGCAGTATTGACAGCATTACCGACGTAAACAATATATATATTGTCTATTTAGGGTATTTTAACACTGACTGGTTCATGTTTTCACCTTCAGAACCTCCTACTGAAACAAAAGATGCTTTCTCGCAAATTGAATACGAAGCCTTCAACAGTACCAATTCTTCAATAATTCAAAAAATTTATATTGACGCGACGAGAAAAGCTATAGGAAGTGTACAACCCGGAAATTACACAGTTTATAAAAATATTGACTTTGGTACAGGAGCCTCTTTATTCAGGGCAAACATTGGGTATAACATAAGTACCGATGCTAACATTGAAATAAGGCTTGGCAGTTCTACCGGTGTTCTTTTAGGAACTTTAACGGTATCATCCACAGGAGGCTGGAATACCTATCAGGAGTTCTCCTGTAGTATAGACGAAAGCATTACTGGCTTACATAATGTGTATATGGTTTATACCGGCTACTTCAATGCGGATTGGTTTATGTTTACACCTGCCGAACCATCCTCTGAAACAATTGATGCTTTTTCTCAAATTGAAAACGAAGCCTATGACAGTACTAACTCCTCAACCCTCAGTACATTTTATGTAAGCAGAACAGGAAAAGCCATAGGGTACATTGAAACTGGAAATTACACGGTTTATAACAATATAGACTTTGATACAGGAGCCACCATGTTCAGGATAAATGCGTCATATGGGGGAAGCACACCTGCCATCATCGAAATAAGAGACGGAAGTTCTACCGGTCCTGTTTTAGGCTCTCTATCCATACCTCCGACTGGAAGCTGGAATACGTACCAAGAATACTCCTGTGCTGTAGAAAATATTACCGGAGTCCACAATATATATCTTGTTTATTTAAGTTCGCTTAATGCAGACTGGTTTATGTTTACACCTTCAGAATCCCCGGTTACAGTAATAGATGCTTTTTCAAAAATTGAATGTGAAACATTTGATTCTACTAACTCTTCAAACATTCAAACAATTCCTGTTGGCGGTGGTGGAAATGCCGTTGGTTATATTTACGGGGCGGACTATCTGGTGTTTAAAAATGTGGACTTTGGAAGTGGAGCTCTTTCTTTCAAAGCAAAAGTTGCCTGCAATGCGGGATCATCTGTAGATGTCCAGTTACGGTTGGGCAGTTCTACAGGCCCTCTTTTAGGTGTTATGCAGATTCCTTCTTTAGGGAGCTGGACCAGCTATCATGAAATATCCTGCAATGTAACCAATGCAATCGGTACCGAAAACTTGTACCTGTTATTTACAGGACCTGTAAATGTTGACTGGCTTATCTTTGATACATCTCCTGCTATACCTGAAACGATAGAACTGCCCGATGATCCATCTGTTGCCTATGAGTTGAATCAACCGGAAATATATTTATCAAGAAATGCAAACTCTACAGTTGAAATCGGCTCAATAAATAAAATTTCATTAGTGCAAATCGGGTTTTTAAATACCTTTGGCTTAGGCAAATTAGTAGGTCAAAAGGAAATAGTAATACTTCTTGATAATTCAGCAACCGAAAGAAACGTATTTGAAGAAATACGTAGCCCGCTGGATTATGGAATATTTGCCAGAAGAAATTTCCGTGGACTGGGTAATAGTTCAAAAGTTCTTGGAGATATCCATGCAAACAATCTTTTTGAATCTTATATTTCCAACCTCGTTGTAAGCGGAAAATGTTCCGCATCACAATTCACCTTTGGATACGGTACCAATACTTCATGCGCAGGCATGGTAGATATTACCGAAACTTTGGAAATGCCTGTATTCCACCAACAATTTATTGATGAAGCTTCAGCAAATTCTTTGGTGTTTGATCCAGCTAACTTCACTCCGAACACAAATTATCCGTTTCCCGGTCAGCCCGGTTTCAATATAAGATTAGAATCAGGCAACACTTTCTTGATAACCGGTTCGGGCACTTTTAACATAAGCTCTTCAATGCACTTTAAAGGAAACTTAAGAATTTCTGTCCCATACACAGCCAATACGGGAAACAACTTTTTGGTTGCAGACGGATTTGTCAAGCTTGAAGGTCGTAATGTCAATCCGGAAATCCTTAGTGAAGAAGCTCTTAAAAATAATACAAACAAGCTTAATATATACTCCATTCACGGTAATATATGGGTAGCTACCGAGAATTCCAACTTGTATGGTATTCTTTATGCTGCCGGAATCACAGGTAATCCTTTATATCCATATGATTGCGGAGATGTCATCATTCAGGGAATAAACAATGATTTATATGGTTCGGTTGTCGCAGGAAACGACGTAAGACTTGAAGGAAGTTTTGCAACAGTACACTGCACATCTGAATCCAATTCAATAATAGAAAAGAATTTTCTTCCTAGTGAACTCCGTTTTTCCGCAAGAGATGCTGCAAAACAGCTTATAGATAAGTTTGCCGGTACCAACACAAAAATCTGCGTTCTACAGTATTCCGATTCTGCCAACGCAAATGATTTCAATTTTTATAACGTTTCAGAAGCTGCAAATGTATCGGCATTAAAAACTGCTATAGACAATATACCTGTCAATACCAGTAATTCTTCCAATATGGGAGACGGATTAAGGCGTGCATATCAAATGCTTAACGATACACAATCTTCACCGAGTGCAACTAAATATATAGTTAGCTTATCAGCCTCTTCTCCAAACAAATGGACAAGTAACGAAGAATATAATACAAGTATCAACACTTCCTTTGGAGATGCATTTTACATATCTGGTGATGGGACTGATTCCGACAATCAAAAAGCCCTTGATTATACACTGGCTATGGGAAATATTATTAACTCAGCAGACATTGAAACTATTATTATAGACAATTCAACAGAAGAAGAGACTTCAAGTAAAATTGAGCAGATCGCATTAACTTCAGGGGCACAATTCTATAACACGCCTTCATTAGATAATTTAGCAACATTATACAGTAATTTATTTATTGAACCGGCCAAAAATATAACCTTAGACAATATAAAGTATGAAGAAATCTTCCCGGCGAAAGTAAAGATTATTGAGGCACCTGATAATTTTAATGTAAGCATTGTTGAAATTGATGGGGTATCAAGGTATAAATTGTCGGGAACTCTTAATAACATTAAGCTTAATTATATCGGTACAAAATACCACTTTGAGCCATTTAGCTTTGACGTAAAAGTTCAGTTCTTAGATTTAGGAATCGTCCCGTTTTTAGGCGACAACTCAAAAGTTACCTACGATATTGAATATGTAAATAGCCTCGGTGAAGTTGTGCATACTTATTGTAATAAAAAACTTGCTGATCTTTTTGTGGATGTCAAATTGACTATTGATGTTGATTAGGTATCAAGATATAGTTCAGACAAGTTTTCTATAGTAAAATTGGGTACTAATTCGAGAGTGTCAATATAAAAACGGTACAGAGGAACAAAAAACTGTTCCTCTGTACCGTTTTTATCTGGCGCGCCCAAGAGGAGTCGAACCCCTAACCTTTTGATCCGTAGTCAAACGCTCTATCCAATTGAGCTATGGGCGCATATACAATCAAACAAATTCAAAGAACATATAATATAATAATACAAAACAAGTAAAAAATCAACTAAATTATTTTCCATTGCTATATAAATTATAGCATATTATATGTCATACTATATATAGCATTGTATTAAAAACTGAGTACCCTGCTAACATCAATAAAATGTCACCTTCCATTACAGTAAGATGGCCATTAAATGAAAAGGCAATTGTTGCATGGGGAGGTGATACAGTAGAGTCCAATCTGCCACATGCCATATGGTCATCTGAAAGATGGGCTTATGATTTGTTTATTGAACCGGCAGACATGGGAAGCAAGAACCTTGAGGATTATGGAGTTTATGGCAAATCCATGCCGAAGAAGGGCACAGTTGTTGGTCCGAAGGAGTAAAAAATATAAACAATATATACTTTTAAAAATATACTGTTGTCTATCGAATCTTATAAAAAACAGGTTTAAAACCTTGGATATTATCCGAAAATAGAATTTATAAGGTTTATTGTTCCTGTAATATGTCCAAGTTCTATGATATAATGAATAGATAATAAAAAGAATATTTTCCCAAATACTTTGAAAGGTAGTTGTTATATGTTTTTCGAATCATATAAGTCCATTTTATACTCAGATACTCTTGTTCCAGATATATTTATTACAGAATATATGCCTTTACTTGATTCCGATTCTGTCAAGGTATATCTATACTGTATGTTTTTATGCAAGCATAATAAGCAGGCTTCCACCGATGAGTTTGCAAAAAACCTCGGCATGGATGTAGTAAAAATCAAAGAATCCCTAACTAAGCTCGAATGTATCGGAGCACTCTCATGGAAGGAAAATGGGCTTGTGCTCTACGACCTGAAAGAGCGGGAAATTAAAAAGATGTACCGACTCAAAACCACATCAACTCCTGAAGAGGCAGTGTATAATTGCGATAGAAACAAAAGGCGCAATGAGATTATTTACACAATAAACAATACTTTTTTCCAAGGCGTCATGTCTCCATCCTGGTATACTGATATAGATGCATGGTTTGACAGATATAAATTCGATGAAGATGTCATGCTTGCACTGTTTCAATACTGTTTTGACCACAAGGGCATGGTCAAGTCCTACATAGAAAAAGTGGCTGAAAACTGGAAAAGCAGGGATATCAGAAATTCCTTCGACCTAGATAACTACTCCATTGAATATAAGAAATTCAAGGACGTTCGCAGTGCCATTGTTAAGAAGCTCAAGCTTGGAAGAAATCTTACCGAGTATGAGGAAGAATACGTTGAAAAATGGGTTATGAATTATGGGTACAACTTTGATATTATAGATATGTCCCTTAAAAAGACAACTTCAAAAACCAACCCGAACTTTAATTACATAGACAGTATAATTTCAGACTGGAATAAAAATAATCTTAAGACAAAAGATGAAATTATGCTTTATGAAGTAGAAAGAAAGAAAAAATTCTCCAAAACTACTAAAAATCCGGTGGCAATACCTCAGCAGGGAAATTTTGAACAGAGAAAATATGAAGAAGATTTTCTAAACAGTTTTTATGAAAATGCATGATATCAGTTGGAGGCATTATGTACAAAAACATTCATTATGTTATTAAAAGTGAATATGAAAAAAAGCAGAAAATGTCCTTTGACAGAATGCTACAGAGGATGAATGAAGTGTACTCAAATATCCCCAGAGTCGCCCAGATAGATAATGAAATAAGACTTACGGGAATAAAGCATAATAAAATGATTCTTTTAGGAACTGCCACTTCCGACAATGCACTAATGGAACTTGTGGGGGCTTTGGAAAACCTGAAGCGTGAGAAGGAGCTTCTTCTTGGTAAGCATTCCTACCCTCTCGACTACCTTGAGCAACAATTTGAGTGCGAACAATGCCAGGATACCGGTTTTGTTGATACACCCTCAGGTACTGTAAAATGTTGCTGCTACAGGCAACAATATATTAATTGCCTTTTTAAACAGTCAAATCTTAAGATTATTGACCAAGAGAATTTTTCAACCTTTGACGAAAACTTATATCCAGATGATATAAATGAAAACAAATATGAAATCAAGATCTCCCCTAGGGACAACATATTAAAAATCCGGGAAAGATCACAAAATTTTATTGATAATATTGACATACCCACTCAAAAGAACCTCTTTTTTAGCGGTCCTACCGGAGTGGGCAAAACCTTTATGATAAACTGTATAGCCTCGGAACTGCTTCAAAACGGAAGAACAGTACTGTACCAGACTGCTCCATCACTGTTTAAGGCAATATACGAATACAGGCAGAAAAATTACAAGAATGAAGGTTACGAAGACATGAGCTACGATAACATCTTTAATGTAGATGTTCTGATAATAGACGACCTTGGAACCGAGTCTCCTACCGCTGCAAGATATGCAGAACTTCTGAGCATTATAAATACCCGCCAGGAAAACAACCTATCCAGAGCCTGTAAAACCATAATTTCTACCAACTTGGGAATAACCAAGCTTCATGAATTTTATGATGAAAGGATCGCATCAAGGATAATAGGCGGTTTTGACCTCTTCAGATTTGCCGGCAAAGACATACGCATGCTGAGGTAATTTGCCTGATATATATGCACCAACCCATGTGTCCACCGCTATTATATCAAACCCATACACCTGTATATGTACTCAAGGGTCTGTTGTGCTACAATACCTTTCATTAAAAGACCCTTTGTTACATACATGAATCCCACAAGCAAAACTCCAGGAAGCACTCCTACAATACCCAGCATAGAAAATCCAGCTCTTTCCTTTGGCAGTACGTTTTCATTTTTTGATGTAACCCTTATAAACGCATATATTAGAAAAGAAAAGCACACAGCACTTAATATAAAAAGTACCGCTAAAGTAACTAAACTTACAATAAGCTCAAACCTCGGCAAATTACCCAGAGTTTCAAAAACATCTCCGTTCTGAGGGATATCTATTGTCGAAAGCCCTCTGCTTTTAAGTTCTTCACTCTTTTTTAACGAATAGTATGTCATTACAACAGCAAAGGAGTTGTTCAAAAAATGAGCAAATATTCCATTAAATAATGAGTTGCTCCTGTAAACAATAAAGCCTATGAGGCATCCTAAAAGAAAAGTACCTAAAAATTTCTGAAAATCAATATGCATAAGTCCGAAAAGAAACGAAGTAAATAGAATAGACCTCATAGCTCCGAATTTCTCAAACCCACGCTGTATAGTTCCTCTGAAAAGAACTTCTTCGCAGATTCCTGCAGACACTGCAATAAGAAAAACACTGCCTATTAGCCCTATAAAAGTATTTCCTATAGGTACTTGAGTTAAATCCACCCTGCCAAACAAGGTTTTTACCACCCATAAATTCAAAAAATTCAGACCACCCACCACGGGAAGTGAAAAAAGCATTATAAAGAAAATAAGTACCATATCCCAGATACCCGGTTTATTGAGTCGAAGTACCTTTTTGAGATCATACCCGGAAAATTTGAGAAATACCAATGGAGGTACCAGTATCAATACAAACTCTGTAACAAGTATCCCCATGCTAAAATTCATACTCTGAAGCCTTGAACCCACATACAAGAGAAGTACAACCGCTAGGGAATAAATAAGTCCTACCTGCATAACACTAGGTTTTCTGATGTTTTGTTCTTCCACGTCTTAGCTACCTCACTGTCAATATTTTAATACTATATTTATTATTATAGTCTATTTTAACGTCAAAAAGAAGTATTCTATATTGAATGCAACAAAGATTTTATATCGCACTTTAATTTGTAATATAGTATGCAGAGAATACAAGTCTTGTGCAAACATATCTTTCATAAGCTGAAAAACATGTCTGCACCAAACCTGTAAAATCAGAGCTTCTACAGTGTAAGTACCCCTTCAGGAGTTTCCATAATCAATAATATATTTTCTTCCCTGCCGTTTTCAGTGTTGACATAAACAAGAAAATCCCTATCATTCAGCTTCCCCTTAAACTCATAGGTGGATATCTCGGATTTATAATCCGTTGGTATTATAGCCTTTCCTGCACTCAATATGTTCATTCTAGGCGTAATGGCACCGCGTGCCTGCTCTAATGTAACTTTAGGTTCAGGTATACTCCTCTGTGTGTGAGAAGACAGGTAGCCCTTGCTCTCAAAACCTAAAATTTCCCCATTGTCCAAGGCTATTTTCACTTTTATCAGGTCAGGATAAACCACAACATCATCCTGCTTGTAAGCATAATTAATGGTTGCAGTATTGTCTTCTTTCAGGTAGTAGGTATCCGCCATATTGGGAAAACCGTGCTCATCAAGAAATTTCTTACCCATTGCCTTTGCTTCATCAATTTTAACGTTCTCCGACGGCACAAGCCTGTTATACAATGCCCATAAAATATGCCCACCCTTTTGGGTAACTTCAATCACTGCTGTCTGCTCTTTCGGAACGTTTTTGAAACTTACCCTGTAGCTGTAAGTCTTTATGGCTGTTGTATCGTTCCTGCCCATATCTTCAACTGCTTCCACTCTGTCCCTTCCAAAAAACTCCATTACTTTTTCCTTTGCCTGTTCAGGATTCACTTCCTCTCCTGTAAGTCCTTTAGGTTGAGCCCCCGTCATATGATCCGAAAATGGTCCATCATAAATCAAGGTCGGGTACTCCTGAAAGGTCTTGTCAATATTCTCAAACTGCTCTCTTGGCATTTCGGCTGAGGTCTTCTGAAATAAAGAAGTTCCCTTATTTGCCAGTTCTCCCCACTTTAACCTTCCAGTTGACAGTTGATTACGCAAATCATTAAGGCTTTGTTCTAAAGAAACGGAATACCCATGAAGGCTTTCAATTGTTTTATACTGCTCATCTGTAAGATTTGTTCCTGACATTGTCTGATTATTAAGCGAATAAGCAAGATCCCCCACCTGGGTAAGAAATTTTGAGGTATTTGCCAATACATTCTGAGAAACCGGAAGCTGACCCAGATTTGACTGGGCAAGGTTTGCCTGCCTCCATGCTTCTTGCATTGTCGCTGCTGTTTTTGTTGGTGTTGAAGCTATTAGCGACTTGATAAGCAAAACTTCAACATTATTAACATACCCTGTCATTTCATAAAACGCCCTGTTATACTGATTATCAAGCTCCTGTCTTAAGTCTGCGGCATGCCTGTATTGATAGAAACCCCACATACCTACAGCTCCTATTACAACAATTACAATACTGTACATCTTTCTGTCGGACAATCTTCTTTTCAAGTCCAATAGTTTTTCTCTTATACTCAAAATTATTGCACCTCCTCTATTATATACCGAAATTATGCTTTCCTATTTTTTTTACAATCTTTCTGCTCCAGATCCACTTACTTGTCGCTGTAGCCGGATTCCAATAGTACAGACACCCATCTGTAGGATCCCACCCGCTTAATGCATCTCTGGCAGCTTTTACAACAGTTGAGTTCGAATCTATAGGTACATTTATCTGTCCGTCTGAAACTGCGGTAAAAGCCCCGGGCTGGTATATTACGCCGGCTATTGTCTTGGGAAACTTTGCGTCTCTGGTTCTGTTCAATATTACAGCGCCTACTGCTATCTGACCTTCATAGGGCTCTCCCCGGGCTTCTCCGTTAATAGCTCTTGCCAGCAATTGCTCACTGTTTGCCTGACTTGATGCTGCATATACTTCGCCCCACCTTGCCATAGTAGTGAGCCCCATTGCGTTAAGCGTGTCACTGTTTGCAATCCCATTTGAATTGAGCCCATATACCCTCTGAAAATCCAGCACTGATGCAAATGTTCTTATGTCATACTTCCCATTTGCTTCTCCGTTGTAGTACCCCCAGTTTTTAAGCCGTTGTTGCATATTGGCTATTTCTTTACTTTCCATACCAGGAGCAAGTTTTTCTGCAATTGGTGTTATAAAAACTCCTCCGTTATATACTAAAGGTATGGCAATTGAAAATATTACTGCAAGTATCAATAGTATTGCTACTTTTTTCAAGCTATTACCTCCCTGTTCTATATTGAATACCATAAAAAATTTTCACCGCACTTCAAATACTTTTTAAATCCATTAATATTCAAAGATATTTTTTGTTTTTTTAGAAAAAATATTCGTACCAGCACCGTTTATATTGAATGTGATAAAGAATTTACATCCACTTCAATTTCCTTAATGCAATATCACGAAAATTAATTATTTCAATGTAGAATATTTTTTGTGATTAATATAGAAAATATAAATTGATAGAATTTCGGGTTTTTGTGCCTATCCATGTATAACATCCATAAGCTTTCCAAATAATAACTTACATAGACTATCAATTTGAGAGGTATGGTATGGATGTTCTGTTTTTGTCGATATCAATGGGTGCAGGCCACATAAGAGCGGCTGAGGCCCTGAATGAATATATAGAAAAAAAATATCCCGGATCAAGGACATTGATTGTGGATACATTTAAATATATAAATACTGCTGCCCATAAGTTAATAGTAGACGGATATCTAAATATTGCAGAAAAAAGGCCTGAGCTATATGGCTGGCTTTACGGCATGTCCGAATGTAAAGGAAATATAAATACTTTAAGCGAAATTGTAAGCAGGTTACTTTCATACAAGATAAAAAGACTTATAAGTGGATTTAAGCCTTCAATAATTGTATGCACCCATCCTTTTCCGCTTCAAATGATATCGTTTTTAAAAAAGAAGGAAAAGCTTGACATCCCTGTCATTGCAATATTGACCGACTACGTAAATCATCCTCTGTGGTTTCATGATAATATCGAGGCTTATATAGTAGGACATGACACAATAAAAAAAGACATGATAAAAGACGGACTTTCAAAGGAGCGTATTTTTTCATACGGTATCCCTGTATCTCCCTCCTTCCTGGACAAAAAAAGCAAAAAAGACCTGCGGATGGAACTGGGACTTGAGGACAGATTTACACTTCTTGTTATGGGAGGAAGCTTGGGCTTCGGTGAAATAGAACATACATTTTTATCTCTTTTCAAAAAGCTAAATAAGGCACAGTTTATTGTCGTTACAGGCAAAAATGATGCCCTTAAAAAAAGGCTTGAACAGTTTTCTTCTTCCTTTGGCAGATACGTACGAATCTTAGGTTACACAGACAATATACCGATCCTTATGGATGCATCAGACCTTATTATTACAAAACCGGGCGGAATGACAGTCTCAGAGGCTTTGGTCAAAGAACTGCCGATGGCTGTTATTTCTCCTATTCCGGGACAAGAGGAAAGAAACGCCGAATTTCTAGTAAAATCCGGAGCAGCAATAAGAATACCCTCAAAGGATCAAGACGGAAACCTTCTGGAAATTATAAACAATCCTGCGAAGTTGGCAGCTCTCAAAAAAAAGAGTTCCGAACTCGCAAAACCTCTTGCAGGTCAAAATATTGCAAAGCTTATGGGAAATATGACAAGCACCGGGACTAATCAAATAACCTCCGTATCCCCTTGAATCTTCTTTTGTAATAATCGGTATTTATGCTGCTTACAAAAACAGAACCGTTTGTCTTTCCGGCATGCAACATGGAATTGTCCCCAACATATATTCCAACATGGGAGATATCGCTGAGCTCCTCGTCAGAGCTGAAGAACACCAGATCACCGGGTTTTATGTTATCCATACCCTCCGGTGCATTATCGATAAATTCAAACTGCTGGTCGGCATCTCTGGGCAAATATATACCGTTTATTCTTGCACAAATATAAGTAAGCCCGGAACAATCAATTCCCCTCGCACTTACTCCACCCCACAGATACTGCACACCTTTAAACTTCTGTGCAGTAGCTGTAAAATCACCCGCGGTTGTTTTGGGTATGGTACTTCCCGCCGGAATAGTTATAATATCTTTTATATCAATCCATCCCGTTGCTTTTCCGGGCAAGGCAACCTGGTATATGTTGCTGGCTTTATTTATTATGAAAAGCTCTGTTCCCATTACCACCTCTATAAGGGGAACACTTCTTTCGGGATTGGTATAAATAGTCTTTAATGTACTGATAACAACTGCCCTTTCCAAGTAGCTTTCCTTCATGATGCTGGTACAGTCCCGATCTATAAATTTAGTCCTGAGCCAACCCGTATATCCGTCTACAACTTCAACTCTGCACCAGTTCTCCTTTTCCTCAAGCAATGTAACAGGCTGGTTGAATACTGCCTGAGTTACTCTTTCAGAGCTTAAGTCTGGTTCCCGAAAAATATCTATAACAGTGTCAATAACAACTGCTTTATCTTTGTATTTATCTAAATCCGGTGTATTTGCTACATCAACGTTTTCATCACCGTCAGTCCTGACAGGCTTTTCTGCTCCGGTCTCTATTAATTTGCCGTTGCATCCTGTCGCTATAAGCAATAACAAAGCACACAAAATATATCCCAATAGCTTCCTAAACTCCATCTTCAGACCTCCGCCATTCCTAAAACCAAATATTATCACTTTAATTCTATTACATTTATATTGCCGTTGCAAATTCTTATTGCAGACTCAGTTTCTCTTTCCTTACAAGTGAACAAAACAACCTGTCTTTGACTGGAAATGCGGTTTATAAGCTTTAGAGCCTCTTCGGTTCTTGTATCATCATAATGGGCAAAAACCTCATCCATTATAACCGGGATGGTCTCTGTACCATTTTCCATTATATGTACCAAGGCAAGTCTTAGTGCAAGATATATCTGGTCAACAGTCCCACCGCTCAAGTCATCCACCTTTACAATGCTCCCGTAAAAAGGCTCCTCAATTTTAGGAATGAAACTGTCATCAACCCGTACTTCACTGTATTTTGATGATGTAATTCCATTAATAAAACCGCTTAAGCTACTGTTCAATATAGGTGCAAAATCCCTTTTAATCTCAAGCGCTGACTCATTGAGCACATCCATTGCTGTCTGAATGCAAAAACCCGTTTCTTCCAGCAATACCTTCTCAACTTCAAGCTCTTCAATTCTTCCGTCCACACTTTGAAGTTCACCGTCAATCGAATCTAAACTGCCAAGAGATGATTCACAGCGGCTTATACGGGAAATCAGTATATTCATACTGTTTTGAAGTCTATCGGTATATCCGTATATGAATTTCCAGGCTTCACCAACATCGGTATCAAGAATTATATCCATAAATTCATCATACCCAATATCTCCTAGACTCCCTTTTTTATAAATAGCTCTTATATTATTAGTTGTAATTTCTATTTTTTCATAAATTTTATCGATATTACTTCCTGTTTCCTTAACAAAATCTTTTATATCATCAGCCGAATTTGCTTCGCTGTAAACTAAAGCTACCCTTCTGTAGAGGGATTCCAAGTATTCCTCAATATGCGTCTTCTTCTCCTTTGCATATTCAATACTCTTGGCGCTTTTATTCATCTTGTAAAACATAAGTAAAATTGTTGCAAAACCACTGATAAGAGCCACCAAAATGCTAACTGCCAGATGGTTCTGTTTAAACAGACCCCAAAATAAAGCGCCTGCAAATACAATACCAAAACCTGCTATACCTGCATTATTCACTGAATTTCTTGCCTTATGCCCATTTCCAGTCTTTTCAGGCAGATTCCCTCGCTTTTCCTCATAGGTATATATTTCATTTAATGTTTCCGACAGTTCTTTTTTTTGTCTCTTTAATTCTTCAATTTCACCTCTTAGAGAAAGCACTTCTTTTGTATAATTCAAAACAGTTTTACCTTTTTCCAGCTCATCTTTCTCAGCCTTCAGGCATGAAACCTGCTCTTCAAAGTTAAAAAGCCTGTCTCTTTCTTCAAGAAGGCTTAATTTCCTTTTATCCAGCTCCTCTAATTCCTGAATTACCTTATCAAGAGGACGTGTTGTAGATTTTTCGGTTCCTACATAGCCGATAAGAGCCTGTTTTAGTGCATCCGTTGCCTTTTTTAAAGAAACATCTTCAAAACCTGTTTCGCTAATATTGGATATTCTGTCCATTAGCTCCTTCTGACCATCAGTATCAATCTTTAAATCCATCTGACCTATAAATGCCGTTTTAGTGAAACACTCCTCATTGAGACCTATATGCGCCAACGAAAAAAGCGGTCCGCTGTCCCTGCTCTGATTGAAGGTATTTGTTATGTCATTGTAACACTCATCAAAAACCTTTACAGTATTGTTCTCAAAATCTCTTTCCACCAAAAAAGCTCTGCCGTTATCAAGCCGATATGCAAGACTTCCTTTATAGGCATTACCGTTCCAGGGTCTGTATTTTTCCTGTGTTTGTTTACCCATGAACTTCTTTGTTTTTCTGCCTTTTTGAGAATACAGCATGTCTTTGATAAACATCTGTATTGTAGACTTGCCCGACTCGTTCTGCCCATGTATTATATTGAAACCCGAACTTAAACTTATCACCTTATTATTCAGTTTTCCATATCCTTTTATATCAAGCTTCTCTATTTTCATATACTCACCTTACACAATTAAACCTATATCTCCACTTTGCCCCGATCTAGTGCCTCTATACCGTAATTAAGGGATTTCCTAAGAAGATACCTTTCTTTTTCCGACTCCGCACCCTCTATTCTTTTCATCATCTTTCTTGTGAACGTCCCTTTTAGCCCAGGCTGGGAAGAAAGTTCATCAAAATTATATGAAGGCAGTGTCTCATTCTCAATGTTGAAATGAAAAAAACTGTCCGAAAACACATTTTTTATTTTTGCAGTGTCAATCATATATCCTGGCTCGGTATAACCCTTAAGGACAATATTTAAAAGCATATTCTCCCCATCCAGCCCTTCCGTTTCACAAGTAATCATATCTATAACCTGTGAATCACTACAAGCACTGTCAACCCTTACCTCCAGTGTCCTGTAATCTCTTGTGCTAACATTATAAAAACCAATATCAAATTTCTTTTCAGAATTCCAGCCCATTTCAATACTGCCTATAAAAACTCCATGCTCGCCCTCCTCATCAAACCCGAGAGGCTCCGGGCTTCCTGGATTATAAATCCTTAAGTTTTCTGCGGTTTTTTTAAACATGCGGTGAAAATGTCCCAACGCAACATAATCCATACCAAGAGCTGCAAGTTCTGTGCTTTTTACAGGGTTGTAGAGGCTCTTTCTGAAATTCATATCCAGTGTTCCATGAATAAGAAGAATATTAATATAGCTTTCGTCAACAAGACCCAAATTCTCCAAGGAAGCCTTCTCCTCATAAAAGGACTTAAAAGCTACTCCGTAAATACGTAGCTTTAAATCCTCCACAGTAACTAAAGGATTTTCTTCTGAAAGAATGTAAACATTGTTGCTCCACTTATAATTATTGTAAATGGAATTGCGTATGAAAGGGTCATGATTCCCCGGAATAATAAAAACCTTTGTTTGGGGCATGTCTCTAAATTTTCTGTTTATATGATCAATAGTGGACTTTTTAACATAATGGTGTTCATATAAATCACCGGCAATTAAAATAATATCCGTTTTTTCCTCATCCGCAAGAGTCATTATTCTGTCAAAAACCGTCAAAAGATCCTGCCTTCTTAAGTCCTGCTTTTCAAAGCCGGGTTTTAGCGAACTAAAAGGCATGTCCAAATGCAAATCGGAAAAATGCAGAAACTTTACTGCTTTCATATCTGTTTAATCTCTCCATCCTGAAAAAAGAACCTTGCATTTATTACCCCGACCGGTCCATATCTGATCCTCTTATATAAAGCGGTTTCGATACATTTTATCTTTAGTTCCTGAGCCTTTTCTTGTTCCTGTCGTCTAAAACACTCTCAAAAGCCGAAGCCTCATTTAAAATTTCTTCTATCTGACCTAGCATTTCTTCAGATTCAAGACTCATGCTTATCTGATTGCGGAAGAACATGCTTACAGTGCTTTTGATATAGTCAAGCCTGGCATCAATTCTCTCAAGGTCGTGCTTCTCTTCCTTCAGCCTGGAAATTATCCTTTCATCCATTTCAATTACTTTTTTTATGTCCTCACTTACCATGGGATCACCGGCAAAATTCAGCTTGCGGTAATTTTGCTTAATTCTTTCCATCACAGGGGTAACATTTACCTGACCTAACTCCCTGCTCCTCAGGCAAAAGTTCCTAAGAAGTTTTATATATGATATAACAAGGTTTAAGGCCTGCTCCGTTATTTTCTCCTTTAAGAAACCAGCCTTCTCTTTATGGTACATCTTTACTATCTCTTCCTTATCCTCAATTACAGAACACAACTTCTTGTAATACGCAGAATTTGTATGCCTCTTGGTTTCGTTTACAAGCTTTGAGCACATACTGCTCAATTCCTCGATACTTTTTCGCTTCATCTTGTGAAGAAAGTTATCCTGAAATTCTTTACTCCTAAAGCTTTGAAGCACCAAACCCAAATAAGACGCCACACCAAATGCCGGAATTAAGGTTATTATATTCAAAGGAATATTCTGTTCCTCTGATAATAACACAAACCCTGCGAAAAATAATGCAAAAAGAAAGAGAACACCTATATTTCTTCTGTAAAATAAAGAACTTATAAAAAGCTTTAATTTCATACTCCACACCCATAACCATCATTTTTTATACAGTGAAACACACCAATATAGAGGCGGCTCCATAAACTTTACGAATTTACCTTATTCTCTGCCTTTTCTGCCTTTTCTGTCTTTTCTGTCTTTTCTGTCTCTTCTGTATTTTCTGCCTTTTCTATCTTTTCCTTCACTTCAAATCCCTCTCCGCCGCTAAGCATAGCTTCTGCCCTTGCGCGTGCCCTGTCTCTTGCTGAATTCAGGTCAAGTTTTTTAAGCTTCATATCCATATTTTCATTATTGAGATTTTCAATTGCATTAGCCCTTGCAACCTTTTTATTTACTATCTCCCTTGCCCTGTCCATATCCTCATTTATATTGCCAACTCTGTTGTTTTTCGATGTATACTTTGCATTCACGGAATTAATATTCTCCTTGAGCTTGGCCATTTTCTGCTGGGATTTCAAAGTCTTCAGCTCATTGAGTTTTGAACCCATTTCCGATTCAAACACCTTGTAATTCTCTCTTATAGCTTCAACTTCCCTGATTGCATTGTCGTGTGTCGCTTTATGAGTATCATATATTGTCTGGTATTCTTCTTCCTGCATAAGAAGCTCTACCAAAATCTCTTTATTCCCTTGCTTTTGAGCCGCATCAATTCGTGATTTTATTGCATTGAGATTCTTTTCTGAATTTTTCATTTCAATTTTAATGAGCTCTGCATTGGTCTGAATCTCTATAATCTGCTGTTCTGCCTCTTTTCGTGCCTTATCAATCTGGTTTTTAATATCTTCAAATAACAAGTCAGGATTATTTTCCTCAAGTCCTCCTACAAACATACCGAAAAAACCTCTGACCAGACTGCCTAATCTACTAAAAAAACCCATTCGGTTCTCCTCCTCTTTATATTATATATTAAAATTATAGCCTATATTATATTTTTAAGCATTACTAAATAACTTCATCCAAGTTGCCTCTGTCATCAAGGATTTCCTTGTACTTATCGGGAAGCAGGTCTTTATCATCGCATTCCTTTATTGCAAGCATTGTCATAAACTCCACCTGCTGAGTACTCGGTCTGCATCTTTTTATAGCTTCTCTTAGTATATTTTCTGACAAAAGGGTCCCTTCAACGTCGTCCTCATTCGCTATTTCATAAGCTTTCCTTACAACAGTTTCTATCTCGGCACCTGTGTAGTTCTCTGTTTCCTCAGCAAAGGCAGAAAAGTCTTCAATGTCCGTCTCAAATCCGTATTTCTTTATCATTATCTTGAATATTTCCGCTCTCTCACAGGTCTCGGGAATCAGTATCGGTATCTTTTTGTCAAACCTGCCCGCTCTTTTAAGCGCCGCGTCCAAAAGATCGGGTCTGTTGGTGGCCGCAATAAAAATAACTTTTCCTCTATTATTTGTATTACTTGTAAACTGTAAAAATTCACTAAATATATTTCTGCTGACACCACTATCCCCACCGTCACCTCTCCTGAAAGCTGTATCTATTTCATCAACAAAGACTATAACCGGCTGCTGGGATTGTGCGCCCAACAAACACCTTTTAAAGTTCTTTTCACTTTCCCCCACATATTGGCCCAATATCCTCGACATATCTATCTTAACGCAGTTAAATCCGCTTGACTTTGCAAGTGCATTTACAAGTAAGGTTTTTCCTGTGCCCGACGGTCCGCATAAAAGTATTCCCATTGGCACCCTTCTTAAATCGCCCTTCCTAATAGGCTCTACAATGTTTCTGAGAAGGTAGTTTTTTGCCCGATCCATTCCTCCAATATCTTCAAAGCTTATCTCCGGGTAAATAAACTCCAAAACATCCCCGTACTCCTTCTTTAAAACCGAATGTTTTTTGTCCTTGATAAAATCAAAGCTTACAGAGGTGTTTTCAGCTTCCGCTTTGAGTTTGATATCCTTAATAGCCTTTTTGCTAAGACCGGATGAAAGTTTGGCAAACTCATCCACTGTAATATCCATTTTTATATTTCCGTCCCCGACAAGGTGTTGTATATAGCCTTTGCGCTCCTCTTCACCCGGAAGTTCCACAAGTATAGGCTCTATACGATAAGAGGACTTAAATGCTTCTGCATTTATCTCTGCCGCATTATTAGCCAGCATAATTATTGTACTTCCCACAGAGGAAACCTTCGCGTCATTAGACCATTCACACAGCCATATAAGAGCCATCCTCTCCTCTAACGACATTGAAGCTATATCCCCCGATGGAATAATTTTTTCAGTATGATCTATAAACAACACTGTTTTAGTATTCTTTAAAGCCATGTCTATATAGGGAAAAAGCTTTGAAGGCATAGCACGAAGATGCCCCACCGTTACGTTTGAAGTAATCTTGTTAAACTCCTTTTCCATGCCAGGCTCTAAAAAAGTAAGCCCCTTTGATACATTATAGAATGCAACTATTGAAAAATCCCTCTGTTTTATAAACTCTTCATAAAGAAATCTGTCTATAAGCCTGTAGTTGTCCACAACATCGCGTATGTTGAAATACAGGACAAATTCGTGGGAAATCCCCGCTTTGTAAGTATTTAAAAATTTATCATACCACATTGTCATATTTTAATTCCTTCTGTTTAGTATATATTAAAAGTATTATATCAGATTTTACGGAAAAACTTAATAAATGTCTAAAAAAGTTTATATTTCAAGACCGATATTTATTTCTATTTTACCACGGGAAGTACAATAAAAAGCTTCGGGACATCGAGTCCCTCGCTTTTTGCCGGATTTCCTTTCAGGAAATGGCCCTAATAAAAAGCTTCTGACATCGAGTCCCTCGCTTTTTGCCGGATTTCCTTTCAGGAAATGGCCCTAATAAAAAGCTTCTGACATCGAGTCCCTCGCTTTTTGCCAGATTTCCTTTCAGGAAATGGCTCTAATAAAAAGCTTCTGACATTGAGTCCCTCGCTTTTTGCCAGATTTCCTTTCAG
>CAYPCH010000064.1:0-2944 GCA_964409165.1 uncultured Oscillospiraceae bacterium
TTAATACAGTTCAATATAAATGAATAATTAATTGCTAATCTCGTGGCTTCATTGTAGGAAACAGCAATACATCCCTTATGGAATAGGAATCGGTAAGAAGCATTATAAGCCTGTCAATACCTATGCCAAGCCCTCCGGTGGGAGGCATTCCGTACTCCAATGCCGTAACAAAATCATCATCCATCATATTTGCCTCTTCATCCCCTGCTTCCCTCTTTGCAACCTGACTCAGAAATCTTTCCTTCTGGTCAATCGGGTCATTTAGCTCGGAATAAGCATTTGCCATTTCCCTTGATGTAATAAAAAGCTCAAATCTTTCTGTAAGTGAGGGTTCATCCGGTTTTCTCTTTGTAAGCGGCGAGACTTCAACAGGATAATCCAATATAAACGTCGGCTGAACCAGGTGTTCTTCAACAAATTCTTCAAAGAACAGGTTTAAAATTTCTCCTTTGGAAGGATTGCCTGTCATGCGAACTCTCTTTTCCCCTGCAATACGTCTTGCTTCTTCATCGTTGGATATTTCATTGAAGTCAATACCCGAAAACTTTTTAACCGCATCTACCATAGTCATCCTTGTCCATGGAGGTGTAAGGTCTATTTCCTGTCCCTGATATGAGATTTTTGTAGTTCCAAGCACATCCTTTGAAACAGAAGATATAAGGTTTTCGGTAAGCTCCATCATACCTCTATAGTCGGTATAAGCTTCATATACCTCCATTAAGGTAAACTCTGGATTGTGTTTTATAGACATGCCTTCGTTCCTGAACATCCTGCCCATTTCGTATACCTTTTCCAGACCTCCTACAATAAGCCTTTTTAAATAAAGCTCCGGAGCTATCCTTAAGTACAAATCGATATCCAGCGTATTATGGTGTGTAACAAAAGGTCTGGCAGTTGCTCCCCCAGGAATTGAGTTCAATATAGGGGTATCAACCTCAAGAAATCCTCTTTCGTCCAGAAACTTTCTTATTGAATGAAGTATCCTGCTCCTTATGATAAAATTCTTCCTTACATCAGGGTTTACAATAAGATCAACATATCTCTGTCTATATCTTAAGTCAATGTCTTTAAGACCATGCCACTTTTCCGGAAGCGGCTGAAGTGATTTTGAAAGCAGATTGATTTCTTTAACTTTTATGGAAATTTCACCTTTATTGGTTCTGAATACTTCACCTTTTACTCCAACAATATCTCCTATATCGAATTTCTTAAAATCTTCATATGCTTCCTGCCCGATTTGATCAACCCTCACATAAATTTGTATTTTCCCGTCCCTGTCCTGGACATCGCAAAATCCGGCTTTCCCCATTCCCCTCTTGGACATAAGTCTTCCTGCTATCGAAACAACCTGTCCTTCCATTTCTTCAAATTTGTCAAGTATGTAATCGGTTGAATGTGTAACATCATACTTGACAATAGTGAAAGGGTCTTTATTGCTATTCTGAAGTTCTGTCAGTTTCATCCTTCTGACCTTCAATATCTCATTCAAGTCCTGCATGTCCGAATTTTCATTATCACCTTGTATTGCATTGTTGATTTCATTATTTTCCGCCATTGTATGTCCTCCCACTAAATTATTAATCTATATTAAAAGCGATTAAGACTTCACATCGCATTTCAATTTTGTCTCTTTAGGACCATTTCCTGAAAGGAAATCCAGCAAAAAGCAAGGGACTTGATGTCCCGAAGCTTTTTATTCATTTCACTCCAAGAGACCTAAATTAAATAACAGCTTACATTCCATGTAAACTGTTATTTAATACATTATATATTAAATTAAAATAACTTTACAATATATTATCCACTTAATTTACTTATGGATTCCCAAAATCTTAAATTTTATTACTCCGTCAGGAACAGCAACTTCAATTAAAGTACCTTTCTTCTTGCCTATAAGCGCTCTTCCAACAGGGGATTCATTTGATATCTTATATTTAATCGGGTCTGCCTCTGTAGAACCAACTATAAAGTATTCAACCTCTTCGTTAAATTCCATATCCAGAACCCTTACTTTTGAACCAATACCAACAACATCAGTCTTAATATCATCCTCATCTATAACTTTTGCGTTTTTTAACATAGTCTCCAATTGAACTATTCTTCCCTCAACTTGAGCCTGTTCATTTTTTGCTTCATCATATTCAGAATTTTCAGATATATCTCCAAATGAAAGAGCCTGCTTTATTCTCTCTGCAACTTCTCTCCTCTTGACCGACTTTAAGAACTCCAACTCTTGTTCCAACTTTTGAAGCCCCTCATACGTCAGAACAACTTCTTTATTTACCATTTGAAGCCTCTCCTTTACTTTGAATTTCGTGTTGATAATATATGCATTTATTTCTTATTTATTCTGCGTAAGCACGAAACTATATTAAATGCGATAAAGATTTTACGTCGCACTTCAATTCCTTGATACAGTATCACGAAAATCTAATTTTCCAATGAACCATTTTCATGATTTATTACGTTTAATCATTATAGACTACTAATATCATATTGTCAACAACATATAAGTTGTTGACAATATGTCGCTATAAACCATAGATAGAACGAGCAACAAAGAGTTAAATCAAGTAATATATCTTTATTTGTATTCCCTCAGCTTTAACAGGTCAACGTCGCCATTTTTAAGGCTTTTGCGCCCTTTATTGTTGAGCGTGTTAAGAATTTTGTATCACAACTCAAATGTACATATATCCTGTTATTATATATTCGTAATTTCTGAACTGTTTATAAACCTTATTCATAATATTATAATCGGTACTATCTGTAAATACTTTAGCTTCAATATTCAATTTATGTGTTATAATAATTTCTGCAATCTCATTATCGCTGTAAAAGTTAACTGCATTTTTTGATAAAATACCCTTGATACCACTGGTTAAACCGATATTAACTCCGTCTATAATTAAATTTCCTGATAGGGGGCTGTTGCACAAAATTT
>CAYPCH010000064.1:3044-20856 GCA_964409165.1 uncultured Oscillospiraceae bacterium
ATATTAACTCCGTCTATAATTAAATTTCCTGATAGGGGGCTGTTGCACAAAATTTATAATTATATCGGCATTTCTCAACCCGCTTTTTAAATCACTTGTAATTCTGATAGACAGTCCAGTTTCTTCAAGGATATCTTCCGTCTTTTTTTCTATTGCATCCTTTTCACTTGTTATTATCGTAATAAACTTCACCAAGGGTGATAAAAGTTCAATAAAATAATACAGCATATTAAAACTATCGCCATGAACAACCACCATATCAAGGTTTCTGATGTCTCGTCTTTTCCTTTCGGTTATTTCTTTTAATATATCTACCAAAAGTGCGGTATAGATAAAATCCCCTGAAAACGGATTTCTAATACAGTCTTTTAAATATAAGTTATCTGGCGTATTTTGAGGCAAATAGCATTTTTCAATATTGTTTTGTCTGCAAATCTTTAAGATAGCACTGCTTATTTTTTTGACACCCAAGTATTTGAAATTTATTATTTCATTCAATGTATAAGGAATACTGATTAAGTATATGCTTAATTCTTCATCAATTCTTACTTCTTCAAAAGCATCCCTATAAAGATTTCTATTGAAACTTTTCCCGAAACCGGATACAAGTTTTAATATTTTATTGCTTTTCTTGTCTCCTCTTTCTTCTAAATACGTAATTACTCCGATATTCCGCATAGTAACATCACTTGCCTTATAATTCGCTGTTAACTATAACTATTTCTCTTTGTCTTCAAATATTCAAAAAAACTTAAAACTTGATTTTCTTAAGGTTTATTAAAAACATAATTATTGTCCTTGTTCTCATTTTGCCATTCCTTATAGCTACCCATTTCCTTTAAGTTTTTGTTTAAGACATCCCATATGTCCGACGAAGCAAAATTCCTAGCCCACACACAGGTACCTGCAAGCTTGTACTTATGTGCCAATACAGACTTTAAATTTATTGAATTAGCATCCTCAAGCCACAGCCTGTAAAGAGCATTGTCTTTTTTGTATTCTGCGTAAAACTGACCGCTCTCCTCATCCCATTTTGTCACTGCATTGTTCTCGATAATTGTCTTTCTTGCAGCTTCCATGGACAGAGCCTGACTTGTCAGCTTACTTTTATTGTTTGCATCAGTTTCCAACTTCCATACACGTGTATAAAACGGAAGTCCTAAGAGCAGTTTCTCTCTTGGAACCTTTTCATTTTCAAGAACCCTTTTCAATATTCTCTCAACCCAAGTTACCTGAGCCACTGAGCCTGCAACAGGACTTGTACTCCAATGCTGGTCATAGGACATGTACATTATATAATCCACAGCTTCACTTAAAGCTTTTTTGTCATAACAGCGGATATCGTTCACATCCACTGACACTACGAGTCCCTGCTCCCTAAGAAAAGGTGCTATCTCCCTTACAAACTGTGTAAAAGCATCTTTGTCCTTCTCATAAAGATTTTCAAAGTCTATGTTTATCCCATCAAGTTTGTACAGCGCAACATACGCAAGCACATTCCTGATCAGGTTGTCTCTGGCATCAGTGTTGTTCAAAAGCTTGCTTGTCATTTCTAAATCGGTAAAATCATTACTTAAAAGGGCCCATACCTTATAACCTTCACTATGGGCCCATTCCACGTATTTTGAGTAAGCTCTGTTAATTAATTCTCCCTCGGCGTTGCTAACCTGAAACCAGGTTGGGGATATAATATCAAGCCCTTTCATCTTCCCTACGCTTGCCGGGTTCTCACGCCGGCTATACACCATGTCCCATACCAAATTTATTTTACCGTTTGCAGGCTTCCACGCAATAGGTTCCTCCTTTTGTGGCAAACTTTCCACCGTCATTCTTTTTACCACGACAAACCGCTTTTCTATATATCCTATTGCTCCATCCCACGTTCTAACCTTGTACCATTTATCGTATTCCTCAAATATTCTAAGTGTATTTTTTTCTGAGCTTGCTTGCGTCATCTCAAGTTTCCTGATTATGGGGTGCCGGATGGATCTGCCCTTCCTTATTACAGCATCGGTTTCTATAGGCTCAGCTATTTGCCTGATGCTGTTTTTATAATCAATTATAATAATATTGCTTTCTTTGATATATGATACTTCAATGCCGTAAAAATCGCCCAGGAACTCAATTGGAATATAAACCGTGTCATCTTCAACCGTCACAGGTATATTAAGTGTCATTGGGTTATTATTGACAAGTGCGTCAAGAACATCGGTCTTCATTCTTATTACCCTGTCTTTTGTTGTAATAGTGACTTTCTGCAAAGCTTCATCCCAGTAAATATTAGGGTCAAAGTATTTCTTAACTATATCGAAAGGCAATAGAATTTCTTCGTCAATAATCTTAGGTTCTTTTTGGGGAATGATATTCTCTCCTTCAATAACCAGCATAAGTCCAGCTTCATTGAAAGCAGGAACTATATCGTTGTTCGGACGCGTATTCACATAATAATAGAAAAACGCCGCAGATATGGCTGCAAGTACTAGTATTATTGTAACCAAAGTAAGAATAACCTTCTTCATTTTGTTCCCCCTGAAATAAAATTGTATTTTACATTCTAATATCTAACATTATACTACATTTTTCGTGCAAAAAAAGTTAAAAAATAAGGAAGTCGTTTGACTTCCCTGCTTTTCTTGTTTTATTTGTTTTATTTGTTATTCATAAACTTTTCTGTTCATTGTCTTTATGCTACTGAGCATTCTGTTATCAGGTTCAAAATAAACAATAATCTTCCTTTTATCATAATGTGCAATAAAGAAGTATGTGTTCTCAGAATTCATTGAGCTTGCTGCATTTATTTTTGTAAGCATTCCTTTAGTGGCCTCATCGTGCTTTTCACTTGATACTTTCGCCATTATTTCAAACTGTCTGCAACTGCCGCTGAACAATCTTTTCCTTTTCCTTTTGGCAATTATTTTGTCTATGTCGAGATCTCCGTTTGTAAGGGCATACTCAAATTCAACATTTCTTGACGTTATGATCCTGTAGGCAATGTATGCTATGGCAATCACTGCTGCAAGACCAATTCCAAAATATAGAACGCCTGCCAGCGACATTATTATAAAGGCAACTGCAAATGTTATCAGAATAGTACCGAATACAATTAAATAATCTGCATAATCCGGTTTTTTCCTGATAATTCTTTCAATAAATATGTCCATTTTATCCTCCCCGATAAATTGTATTTATATATTAGCAAAACACAAACAAACAGTATAATCGAAATTATATTGAATGCTATAAAAATTTCACATCCCACTTCAATATCCAAAATCAATGTAAAACGTTTATTGCATAATATATAGAATCATTTTCGTGATTAATATAATTTAAAGTACTTAATAATTTTATCTTCAAACTCATTATAAATCAAGGGCATATTCAATAGATAAGGAATTTACATCCCACTTCCATATCAGGCATACAAAAAGGCTCCCATTGTAGTAACATGGGAGCCCTTTGCAATATATATACGGTCTGGGAATATTAGTACATTCCACCCATTCCACCCATTCCGCCCATTCCACCAGGCATTCCGCCACCCGCAACCTCTGCTTCAGGCTTATCTGCAACAACTGACTCTGTTGTAAGAACCATAGCTGCTACAGATGCGGCGTTCTGGAGAGCAAACCTTGTAACTTTTGCCGGGTCTACTATACCTTCTTCAATCATATTAACATATTTTTCATTCAATACATCAAAACCTAATCCTACTTCGCTATCCTTTATCTTTTCAACTATTACGGAACCTTCAAGACCTGCATTTGCAGCGATTTGTCTGATAGGCTCTTCTAATGCCCTGAGTATAATCTTAACTCCTGTTTTTTCATCCCCAGAAGTTGAATCCAGTAACTTTGCTACTTTCGGAACTGCATTTATTAAAGCTGTTCCTCCACCAGCTACAATACCTTCTTCTACTGCTGCTCTTGTAGCTGCAAGAGCATCTTCAATTCTCAGTTTCTTTTCTTTCATTTCTGTCTCAGTTGCAGCACCAACCTGAATAACAGCTACACCACCGGAAAGCTTTGCAAGTCTTTCCTGTAGTTTTTCCTTGTCAAATTCGGAAGTTGTTTCTTCAATCTGAGCTTTGATTGAAGAAATCCTCTTCTTAATCTCGTCTGAGCTGCCTGCACCATCAACTATAATTGTGTTTTCCTTCTGTACTTTAACCTGTCTTGCTTTACCCAACTGCTCAATTGTAGTTTCCTTCAAATCAAGTCCAAGTTCTTCAGTAATAACTTCTCCACCTGTCAGGATAGCTATATCCTGTAGCATTGCCTTCCTTCTGTCACCAAAGCCCGGAGCCTTGACAGCTACACAATTGAATGTACCCCTCAATTTATTTACAACTAATGTTGCAAGCGCTTCGCCTTCAACATCTTCGGCTAAAATAACAAGCTTTTTGCCCTGCTGAACTATTTGCTCAAGAATTGGAAGTATCTCCTGAATATTGCTTATCTTCTTGTCTGTAATCAAAATGTACGGTTCATCAAGAATAGCTTCCATTTTCTCTGTATCTGTAATCATGTAAGGAGATACATAACCTCTGTCAAACTGCATACCTTCAACAACTTCAAGGTTTGTGCCCATTGTTTTGGACTCTTCTACAGTAATAACGCCATCGTTTGTGACCTTTTCCATAGCATCAGCAATCAAGCTTCCTATAACATCGTCATTAGCTGAAATTGCCGCAACTCTTGTTATGTCTTCCTTGCCTTTTATCTTCTGGCTTACTTCCTTGATTCCATCAACCGCTGCATCAACTGCTTTTGAAATACCTTTTTTGATTATCATAGGATTAGCACCTGCTGCTACGTTCTTAAGACCTTCCCTGATAATTGCCTGTGCCAAAAGTGTTGCGGTAGTTGTACCGTCACCTGCTACATCATTAGTCTTTGTAGCAACTTCTTTTACAAGCTGTGCACCCATATTTTCAAATTGGTCTTCGAGTTCTATTTCTTTGGCAATAGTAACACCATCATTTGTAATCATTGGTGAACCAAATTTCTTGTCAAGAACAACATTTCTTCCTTTAGGTCCTAAAGTAATCTTAACAGTATCCGCCAGTTTATTAACACCGCTTTCAAGAGCTTTTCTAGCTTCTTCACCAAATTTAATTTCTTTTGCCATATAATTAACCTCCTTAGGTATTTTTTTGATTTGATAGTAAGGCTTTAAACTACTAAAACACTATATAATTTACGTTTTAACATAGTGATTCCGGAATTTGCATTGGCAACCTTAAAAGAAACAGATCATTTACTGCATTAAGGTCACTTACTACTATTCAACTACCGCTAATATATCTCCCTGCTTGAGAATGGTATATTCCTCACCGTCATACTTTACTTCGGTACCTGAATATTTGCTCATTATAACCTTGTCTCCTACTTTTACTTCCATTTTCACTTCTTTTCCGTCCACAACTGCACCAGGTCCTACAGCAACTACCTCTGCAACCTGTGGCTTTTCCTTTGCGGATCCTGGCAATACTATACCGCTCTTTGTAGTCTCTTCGCTTTCTACCATTTTAACAACTACTCTGTCTGCTAAAGGTCTTATTTTCATAAATATGCCTCCTCTTTATTAATAAAATTGTTAGTTTTATGTACTTCGTTTATTAGCACTCGCTTTAAGTGAGTGCTAATTACAGATATAATATTATTATACTATCCAATTTATTATCAATCATTCATTTTTTTTATATTTTATCGTTTAGGAAAAACACATCTAATTCTCCCACTATTCTTCTCGAATTCTTCGATTTCCTTGAAATTTCTTTAACAGCTACTGTAAGTACACGCCCGTGCCTCATAGCAGAATTCGTTTTTAGAAACAGGGCACACTAATAAAAAGCTTCGGGACATCGAGTCCCGAAGCTTTTTGCCGGATTTCCTTTCAGGAAACGGCACTAATAAAATTGAGTACCCATTGAGGATACTCAATTTTGCCTCTTTCATTTCAGGAAATAATCTTTAAAAAGGACTGTCCCTTAGAATTCATTTCCTAAAGACAGTCCTCCTCGCCTAATACAGGCTATCTATTTATGGCTTGCATGCTATAACTTTTAGACCGTGGCGGTCAATGCTGCGTTAGCAACAAAGATCCCATAAATACCGCGGGAAAGTTGGGTTAAAATTCAGCAATCGAACCTAATATGTACCTTTTTATCATTGCATAATCTGTTGAGTTCACATTTTCATCCCTATTAACGTCCGCTGCCTGTAAAGCTTCCCCTGCAAGTAAGGATGTTCCAAGTATATGCCTTTTAACCAAGGCATAATCTGTTGAGTTAACGCTTCCGTCGTTGTTAACATCTCCTGGTGCCATAATCGGCGGGGTTATAACAGCACCGCCTTCTGGATAGACCTGGAACTCATAAATGGAATGTCCCCACTCGGTTGCCCTTTGCATGCAGTAAATTCTTACATATCTTGCTGTGACACTAAGCTCTATTTCGTCTAGACCTCCATCCCCGTTATACTCCGTAAAAACATCCGTCCATGCTTTTGCATCATTGGATACCTGTATTTTATACTGCCTTGCATGCGCAGTCTCCCACTCAATATAAACACTTCCAATCTTATGCTCTTTCTCCAGGTCAACATATATGTACTGAGGATCTGAATACTCAGATGACCACCTAGTACCAAGATTGCCATCAACCGCATTGCCAGCTACGTTGTTTGCACTTGTTTCAACAGAAGATGCAAAGACAGGCTTGTTAAGAGAAATGCTTCCCTCCGGTATGGTCGGCATAGGCATTTCTGGAGGATCGGAAAGCATAGAAGCAGGTCGCTTTGAAATATTCTTTATGCTGTAGGTATCGGTAATACACATTTCCTCCGCCCAAGGCTTAAGAGTTGCAAATGTTCCATCAGCTGTCATGTCAAGAAATGTTTGAGGCTGATTGCCAGGCCCCCATGACCATATCAAATATCCAATTTCATTTTTGTAGCATTGTTCCATTATGGTTTTGTACGGAATTTTTCCGTTCTCGGTTTCTTCCCACTTGTCGGCGAATTCTCCCACAATCAGTGGTAAACCCAACCTTACAGTCTCAGCTATCTCATCAGTAACCTTTTTCTCGTCATAACCCCACATATAAGGCCACCACATATGAACAGAGAACATCAAATTATGGTCCGGGTCGGCATCTATAAGATATGCACCAGCCGCCTGAATAACATTGATGTCTTTTCCCCAGTCTCCGCCGTCAATAATAAGAGGAACATGAATCCCTGCCTCCCTCATCCTGTTTACGGCTGTTTTATAACCTGATTTGAAATCACTTTCAGAAACATTTTGCCCTACTTCATTGCCGATATTTATAAGAAGATACTCCTGATGTTTTTTTATAACTTCTACAACATCAGGCCTTACCCAGTAATCAACAAGTTCAGGAAGCTTGCTCCATTCCCCGGTTGCATCATGAAGTTCAATCATAGGTATCATATGGCTCTTACGGCAGTTGTAAATTGCTACATCAAGCTTTCGGGGATCTCCTGTAATTCCCCATACGATCCTAACTGTATTGGCACCCGTTTTTGCAATCTCAGCAAACGACACATCACCGTCAACGTCTCCCCATATAGTCATCTCATTGACTCCATAGGGAATTACTTTTTCCCCCGTATTGTCATACAAAAACCTTCCTTCAACCCTGAATCCCGGGTATATCTCTTCAGCAGACGACACCGCAGGCAAACTTGCAACCAGTATCAGAACTGCAACTAAAAGCAGACTGAGCTTTTTCATAATAATACCTCCCCCAAAAAATAATGTTACTTATATAGTTATTCGCATCTTGTATTGTTTTTAAGGGTGCCAAATAATCCTCTGGGGGCATGTTCTTTTATTTTTACCAGTAATGTTTGTAATGTTAAAATTCTTAGAATAACATTATTTTTGACCTCTCAATGCCTCTAGACCTCATCTTTATCAGCGCACATAATGAGGTCTAATACGGTTTCAATAATGTTCAATGAAGTTTAATGTTTAAGGGAGTTTTAAAAATAAGAAGTTTTAAGATAAGATTTTTTATGACTTTGTCGGCAGAGGCAATAAAACTTTGAATAAGTTCTGAGAACCTATATTTACAAACCTAACTTTTCCTATTTCGGAAAATGCATTCTTAATTCTCGTAATTCCCAGTCCAGATTTCATAAACCTCTTCCTTGTGTCTAATGTTATAAGCCTCTGATACAACCAAGGATTTCTTCTATCCGGATTATTCTCTCGGACAAATTTATAAACACTGTTTCCTGCAATCAGAGCCCCCGGATTGCTTACCTCAATGTTCTTTGAAGTTATTGTTATTGTTATTCCTCTGGATATATCAAGATAATCCCTGTGCACAAGGGCATTGGCTATAACCTCCTCTAATGCTTCAAAGGGATACTCTCCAGAAATGATTATATTCTTTCTAAGGTAATCCGAAACCTCATCAAGCATAGCCGGTATATTGCCGTAAAAAAATCTGACTTCATTATCCATATCCACTGCAATATAAACATGTGGCAAAAACGCGGAAGGATTCTTACCAAACAGTAAAAGTCCGCCTATAGTAAGGTGATATCCCTCACTTTCGGATTTTTGACCTACTATTCCAAGCGCTTCAAGCAGGAGCTCACTTGGTTTTTCGCTTATAACATTAAGGTTTTTAAAATAAGCATTGATACATTCAGTGTCAAGCTCTTCCATGCCGACATTTTTCAACACAACAGTTTCATACGTCAAAAGACCGTTTTCCTGCAACAGATTGGCTATTTCGCTTCTTCTGGCGGTATCGGTTGTAGATCCTCTCCTAATGTAAAAGGCTCCATTCTGCAACATCTGATGAGGCTTGTGACCGCTTCTGTATATGGTAAGGACTCCCAGGTCTTTTCCTTCAACCGTTATAAAATCCATAGAAATAGAAACGGGTGGGTCGCACCTGTTATATATTATTTGTTGAATCTGTTCTTCTATAAAGTCCTCAGAATCTATACCCAGCACTTTTTTCGTCTTATCTTCCACACCAAAGATAATATAGCCTCTTCCACCTCTCGAATTTGCCATGGCAATCACATCTTTGGTTAGTTCCTTCTTTTCGCTCTCGGTAGATAAATTAAGCTCTGCCTTAAAGTCAAGTTTCGGACCTTCTTCCTGCTTGAGCAAACGCTTAAGCTTATATTTATCCAACTCAACACCTCCGAAGCAATAAAAATTTACCTTCTTTTTTTCAACTCTCTATATATATCGTCAAGCTTTACGCCTCTTTCAACCATCAGTACAAAAAGATGATAAAAAAGGTCAGAAATCTCATAGGTTATTTCTCCCTTATCTTTGTTTTTTGCCGCAATAATAACCTCTGCGGCTTCCTCCCCGACTTTCTTGAGGATTTTGTCCAAACCCTTTTCAAAAAGATAATTTGTGTATGAGCCTTCTTTAGGATTTATTGTCCTGTCTACTATAACGTCATATACCTGCTGAAGTATTTCTGAATTGTCATGATATACCGACTTCTCATCAAAAACCTTATCCGAGTTTTCCTTCATATCTTCACCATCCATTTCCCTGTAAAAACAGGAGTAATGCCCTGTGTGGCAAGCTGCTTTAACCTGTTCCACCTTAACGAGCAACGCATCACCGTCGCAATCCATTTTTATTGATTTAATGTTCTGAAAATGACCTGATGTTTCACCCTTAAGCCACAATTTATTCCTGCTTCTGCTGAAATAGTGCACCTTTCCTGTCTCAATAGTCTTTGCAAAAGCTTCCTCATTCATATAAGCCAGCATAAGAACTTCATTTGTCTTGTAGTCCTGGGCAATTACAGGAACCAAGCCGTTATTGTCAAATTTTATCTCCTTTAGGATTTCACTCATTGTTAGCTACTCCTTTGCTTTTTATACAAATTTACTACTACATCCTGACCTCAATACCCTTTTGCTTCAAATATTTCTTCAGTTCCATTATTTCCATCTCCCTGTAGTGAAACAGTGAAGCCGCAAGTACCGCATCCGCCTTTCCTGTTGTCAGGGCATCATAGAAATGTTCCATTGTACCTGCACCGCCCGAAGCAATAACAGGTATTCTTACGTTTTCCGATACCTTTCTGGTAAGCTCAATATCATATCCGTTTTTTGTACCATCGCAGTCCATACTTGTAAGAAGTATCTCACCGGCACCAAGCTTCTCAGCCTCTACAGCCCATGCTATTGCATCTTTTCCGCTATTAACCATGCCTCCGTTCAGATACACGTCCCATCCGGTTTTGTCCTCCCGCCTTTTAGCATCTATAGCCACAACAACACACTGGCTTCCAAAACTTGTGGTAGCTTCAGTTATAAACTCCGGCCTTTTTAATGCTTCAGAGTTCACCGATATTTTATTCGCTCCCGCCTTCAAAATCTCACGGACATCATCTACAGTCCTTATTCCCCCCCCTACGGTAAATGGAATGGACACCTGCTCTGCAACCCTTCTTACCACATCAATCATGATACCTCTTGCATCCGTTGTCGCTGTTATATCCAGAAAAGCCAGCTCATCTGCTCCGGCCTTGTCATAAACTGCCGCAACCTCAACCGGATCACCGGCATCTTTGATATTCACAAAATTAATACCCTTGACAACCCTGCCATCACGCACATCAAGGCATGGGATTATACGTTTTGTCACCATAATAGTGTTACCTCCTTTTATAGGCTATTCCCTAGCCACTTCAACAGCCTGTTTCAAATCCACATCACCGGTATATAAAGCCTTGCCTACTATTACGCCTGACACACCGACATTTTTAAGGTTTCTGATATCATCAATGCTTTTGACTCCCCCCGATGCTATAACCTCAATATCCACAGAATTCACCATATCCTCCATCGCTCTAAGGTTGGGTCCTTGCAGCATGCCATCTCTTGAAATATCAGTATATATTATGGTCTTGGCTCCTAAATCTTGCATCTTTTTAGCAAAGCCTACAGCTGTAAATTCACTGGTCTTTGCCCACCCTTCTATGGCAACCATACCATCTTTTGCATCTATTCCTATAACAACATTGTTCTCAAAAGTTTTCACTGCACGCTTGACAAGCTCTGGGTCTTTTACTGCAGAAGTTCCAAGAATCATACGCTCAATGCCTTTGCAAATCACAGTCTCTATCATTTCAATAGTTCTTATTCCTCCTCCAAGTTGAACAGGTATGCCCAGTTTTACGGCCATCTCACTGATAACAGCTATATTCTGGGCAACACCAGTCCTCGCACCATCAAGGTCTACAACATGCAGATACTGCGCCCCTAATTGTTCCCATTTAAGAGCCATTTCAACCGGGTCATCAGAATAAACAGTAACCTTGTCAAACTCGCCCTGCACAAGTCTCACACATCTCCCGTCCTTAACATCGACTGCGGGATAAATAACCATAACAAAATTCCTCCAAATCCATATTCAAATTAAAACATCCGTGCAAAATTGCCCACTTGATAATCAATTATTGCAATCAATGCTTATCACTCCGCTCACAGCCTTTTGCCTGTCAATCTCTCAAATGCTTCGATATATTTAAGCTCCGTCTTTTTAACAACATCTTCAGGAAGTCTTGGAGCTGGAGGCTTCTTATCCCAGTCAATTGTTTCAAGGTATTCCCTCACAAACTGTTTATCAAAGCTCTTCTGTGCCCTTCCCGGTTCATAATCGTTCATATCCCAGAAGCGGGAAGAATCGGGCGTGAACATTTCATCCCCAACCACAAGCTTGCCGTCCATAATACCAAATTCAAACTTGGTATCTGCAAGAATGATTCCTTTGCTCTCTGCATACTGGCTTGCCTTTTTATATAACTCTATACTTACATCTTTAAGCTGGTTTGCAATTTCAGCCCCTATCCTGTCACATAACACTTCAAAACTCACATTTTCATCGTGCCCTTCCATTGCCTTGGTGGAAGGGGTAAATATAGGCTCAGGTAGTTTATCTGCCTGCCTTAAACCTTCCGGAAGCTTTATACCGCAAATACTTCCGGTCTTTTTATAATCCTTCAGACCCGAACCTTCGAGATAGCCTCTAACTATACATTCAGCTTCAACCATCTTGATCTTCCTTACAAGCATTGATCTTCCCTGCAACTCTTCCTTAAACTTCAAAAGTCCTTCGGGGTAATGGCTTACATCAGTAGTAATAACATGATTGCCTATTACATCTTTAGTATAGTTGAACCAGAACTCGGATATACTGTTTAAAACATTTCCCTTGTTTGGAATAAGGTCGTCGAAAACTACATCGAAAGCGGATAGCCTGTCAGTGACCACAATAAGAAGCTTGTCTTGAAGATCATATACATTTCTGACTTTTCCTTTAATATAAACTGGTAAATCTATAAAATCCGTATTGTTTATAAGCATATCAATTCCTACTCTCCCATCTTTACAACACTATTATTCATTATTTTTCAAAAACGCAACAACTTTTTATTCAAATTGTACCTTTTGTAGACATCACACCATCAATTCTGCTGTCCATCTGTGAAGCCTCGTCCAATGCCCTTCCAAAAGCCTTGAAAACAGCCTCAATAATATGGTGTGTATTGCTTCCGTACAATACCTTTACGTGAAGGTTCATGCCAGAATTAAAGGAAACAGCCCTGAAGAATTCCTCAAACAGCTCGGTTTCCATATTTCCTGCCTTCTCACACCCGAACACGGCATCAAACACCAGAAACGGTCTTCCTCCAAGGTCGAGAGAAACCAGCGCAAGGGCTTCGTCCATAGGAACATATGAAGCACCATATCTTTTGATTGACTTCTTATCTCCAAGAGCCTCTCTTAAAACCTGCCCAAGTACAATTCCCACATCTTCTACAGTATGATGGGCATCAACCTCAAGGTCTCCCTCCGCCTTCACAGTAAGATCAAACAACCCATGTCTGGCAAAAAGATTCAACATATGGTCAAAAAACCCTATACCCGTATTTATATCAGACTTGCCTGTACCGTCAATACATATTTTTAAGGATATATCTGTCTCATTAGTTTTTCTTGTAATTTCAGCTTTTCTGCTCATCAGATTGCCTCCATATTAAAACTCTTTATTGATAAAAACACTGCACAATATTAAAGAAGCTGTCTTTATCTTGCTCAATATATTATAACAAATCGACTTATAATAAGTATATATAAATCTCAAAAATGTTTTGCTTTAATGTTACGCACTTAAAACCGCTTTGAACTCTTCAAGCAATACATCATTCTGCTCCCTGTTACCTACGCTTATCCTTATGAAATCCTTTAAATGAACACTTTTGCCGTAGCTTCTGATTAGTATTCCTCTTTCCTTAAGAGCGGCAGATACTTTTAAAGCATCCGATACTCTCATCAGTATAAAATTGGCCTTTGAAGGATAAGCGACTATTCCGTCAATTTTTTGAAGCTGGTTGAAAAGATAGTCCCTCTGCTCATTAAGGTATTTCACCCTTCCTGCCGTTTCTTCCCGCTCTTCAAGAACAGTTTTTGCAATCAACTGAGTAAGGGAGTTCAGGTTATAGGGAGCCTTTATTTTATTTATCTCGTTGGCAAACGCCCTTCCGCTTATGGAATAGCCGCATCTTAATCCTGCAAGACCATAAGCTTTTGAAAATGAACGAAGTACAACAACATTATCGTATTTTGCAGTAAGGGGAATTGCCGTTTCCCCTGAAAACTCGGCATATGCCTCATCCACAACAACAACCGAACGGTTGCATTCAGTTGCAATTTTCTCTATGTCGTAAATATCCATGGTGTTTCCCGTAGGGTTGTTAGGCACACAAAGGAATATCACTTTTGCCCTCTCTTTATTTGCCTTATGTATGAATTCATCGGCATCGTATCTGAAACCTTTTTCACTGCTCAATACAATTTCAACGGGAATACATCCGGCTATAAGCGAATTCACTCTGTACATATCAAAGGAAGGTGCAGGATAAATAATCCTGTCGCCCCTGTCTGCAAAAACGTCCACTATTATCTTTATCAATTCATTCGAGCCTGTACCCGCAATAATTCCTTCACTGTCAACATTCCAGAAATCGGCAAGGGATTTTCTCAGTTCAGTCGAATCAGAGTCCGGGTAAAGATTCATCTCAAAATTTCCGGCAAAATAATCTGCAAGCTTTTTTCTCACATTTTCCGACAGTCCAAAGGGACTTTCATTAGCATCAAGCTTTATCCTGAAGGGTACCTGATTTGATTTATAGGGTATAAAATCTTTAAGTCCGGGTCTTATCATGTCACTTATCATGTCAAATATCCTCCTTTTTTTCTTCAAACCTTACCCTGATTGCATTGGCATGAGCTTTTAAGCCTTCAGCCTCTGCAAAGAGTATAACATCGTCCTTAATATCGCTGAGCGCTTTTTTTGAATAGGAAATCAGACTGCTTTTCTTTACAAAGTCGGATACATTTAAGGGCGAAAAGAACCTTGCAGTACCGCTTGTCGGAAGAACATGATTCGGTCCGGCAAAATAATCACCCAACGGCTCGGATGAATAATTCCCCAGAAAAATAGCTCCAGCATTTCTGATATATCCTAAAGTATCAAAGGGATCCTTTACACAAAGCTCAAGGTGCTCCGGCGCAATTCTGTTTACAACCTTAACGGCACTTTCAATATCGTCCACAATCACCACTGCCCCAAAATCCTCTATGGATTTTTGTGCTATTTCCTCCCTCGGGAGCAACCCAAGCTGCCTGTCAAGCTCAGTCTTTACCCTGTCGGCGATTACTTTGGAAGTGGTAACAAGAATTGAAGATGACAGAATATCATGTTCTGCCTGAGAAAGAAGATCTGCAGCAACAAATGATGGTTCTGCCGTTTCATCGGCCACTACCATAATTTCACTCGGTCCTGCTATCATATCTATATCGCAGTATCCGTAAACCGTTCTTTTTGCCATTGCAACATATATATTCCCCGGTCCCACTATCTTATCTGCCTTAGGGATTGTTTCCGTTCCAAAAGCCAGTGAAGCTATGGCCTGCGCTCCACCAATCCTGTAAATTTCATCAACACCAGCTTCTCTTGCTGCAACCAGAATTGCAGGGTTAATCTTACCGTCACCCTTTCCGGGGGGCGTAACCATTATCAGTCTGTCAACTCCTGCCACCTTTGCGGGAAGGGCATTCATAAGAACCGATGAAGGATAAGCCGCCGTTCCTCCCGGAACATAAATACCCACTGTTTCAAGCGGTCTTAACAGTTGACCAAGAAACACCCCCTCATTCTCAGCGGTAAACCAGGAATTCTCTTTCTGCTTTTTATGGAACTCTTCTATATTCTCCTTGGCTCTTCTTATAACTTCTACAAGCTTTGAATCAACCTTGGTATACGCTTCTTCTATTTCCTCTTGAGAAACCTTAAGCCTTGTAGCATCAAGCTCAACCTTGTCAAACATGGAGGTATATTTAATAACTGCCTTATCACCCTTTTCCCTTACATCCCTGACAATGTCTTCAACACGCCTTAATACATCACCGTGTTCCATCTGGCTTCTTGAAGCAAGCTTTTCAAACAAATCACTATCTTTTCCCTGCCTTAAATCTATTACCCTCACTCTAGGCTCACCTCTTTTCCAACTCTTTCCTGATTCCATCTATGATTTTATTTATTCTCTCGCTTTCCATTTTCATACTTACTCTATTTACTACAAGCCTCGCACTTATATCCGCAATAGTATCCAACACCACCAGACCATTTTCTTTAAGCGTCCTCCCGCTTTCAACCAGATCCACAATCATCTCGGAAAGACCCACCAAAGGCGCAAGCTCCACTGATCCGTTAAGTTTAATTACTTCAATTGATTCTCTTCTCTTATGCTCAAAGTATTCCCTTGCAATTCGCGGATATTTTGTAGCCACCCTTTTATTATTAAGTCTATCCAACTTACCCTGAAGTTCTGCAGGTCCGGCGACCACCATTCTGCAAGCTGCAAACCCGAGATTTAAAACCTCGTAAAGATTTCTTCCTTCTTCCAATAGTGTATCCTTGCCTACAATCCCTATGTCGGCAGCTCCGTACTCCACATATGTAGGCACATCACTTGGTTTTGCAAGAAAAAACTTGATTTTGTTTTTCTCATCCCTCAAAACAAGCTTTCTCGATGAACCTTTAAGTTCTGTGCAGTCAATCCCGATTGCTTCAAACAACTCTACCGATAGTTCGGTGAGTCTGCCTTTCGACAGTGCCACAGTCAAGTATCTCATAAAGCACCTCCTCTGTTTAAAAGCTCGCTTACCGTTACAGTATTGGTTTCTCCGCTATTAATATCATGTATATCTATTCTCTCACTGTCTGCAACATGCAAAATTCCACCTATACCTTTGTATATGGCATACCTCTTCATTTCATCAATGCCAGCTCCCGTTATATCTATTTCAACTGTAAGCCCCTGTTTTCTCAAAACCTCACACAGCTCAAAGGCTGTCTTTCTTCCTTCTTTTCCATAGCATACAAGGCTGTCTGTTACAGGCTTTGGAATTTCAATTTTCTGCCTGTCAAGAGCCATCATAATCATGTTTATTCCCAATGAAAACCCGGTGGCTGGACTAGCTTTACCGAATTTTTCAACTAGCCTGTCATATCTTCCACCACTTAATATGGGAAATCCCACACCGTACGTAAAACCCCTGAAGATGGTTCCGGTATAGTAATTAAGGCTTTGAACCATACCTAAGTCAACCGAAACATATTTTGAAAATCCATAGTCATCAATTACCTCAAGTACGCTCCTCAGGTTTTCCAGCGCATTAATGGAACGATTGTTGATAGGATACTTTTTTACCCTGTCAATTACATCAACGGAACCAAAAAGTCCGGGGAGACTTAAAATGAGCTCCTTCAGATCATCTTTTATATTATGGGACTTAACAAGCTCTTCAATACCGACATAATCCTTGCTGTCTATAAGTACTCTCATCTGTTCTGTTTCATCGCAGGACAATCCTGTTTCCTCCATAAGACCTTTAAAGAATTCCACCTGCCCGATGTCAAGCTGGAAGCTTTCGAGACCGCACGCTTTGACTGCATCTATTGCAGTTGCAATAACTTCAGCATCTGCTTCAGGAGAGTTTATACCCACTATCTCAACACCCGCTTGGGTGTACTCCTTCTGCTTTCCTCCTCCAAGCTCATTATATTTAAAGGAGTTTCCCATGTATGAAAGCTTTAGAGGATGGTTTACCTCCTTGAATTTTGTAGCGGCAACCCTTGCTATGGGTATTGTTATTTCCGGTCTTAAAACCAGAATTCTTCCCTGTTCATCAAAAAACTTGAACATCGTTTCCTGGGGTGCAATATCATCCTCTGAAGAAAACACATCGTAAAACTCTACTGTAGGAGTCTCAACTTCATAGTAACCGTGACTTAAAAATATATTTCTTACCTTTTCTTCTAGTTTTCTTTTGCCAAAACACTCGTCTGCTAAAATGTCCTGAATACCTTCAGGAGTGTATATTTTCCACTTTCCCAAATCCAGCACCTCGCTTTATTGCTTTATCATATTAAATTGCTAAATCAATGAATTAAATTAATTATAAGGTAGAATGTATACTTTGTCAACATTTAATTCTTTTTTATGCTTTTTGCTTTGTTAACTTTTTTTATTCCAAAAGACTCATCCAATCCACTATTTACTCTCTCTACAGAAGTTCTAAGCTTATAAAACTTCTCAAACATATAGCTTGCTTGATCTATAGGTGTGAATATTCTTCGTTCTTCTTCTAGTTTAATTCTCATTCCTGCTCAAAGCTGCTGAAAAAGTCATCCGCATGACAACCCCAAAAGAATCTAAATAATA
>CAYPCH010000065.1:0-1996 GCA_964409165.1 uncultured Oscillospiraceae bacterium
CTTAACTTGTGAGCAACCAGAGTCTCAAAATACTATAAGTGGGAAAGTTGAGTTATGTAAGTCTAATGCTATTATAACATAAACATAAGTTAATAAAACAAGGGATATATTTTAACTTTAAAAATCATATTTAAAATGTTACAATTATATTGCTTCATGCTCTTATTGAAATAAAAAGCCTCGGGACATCGAGTCCCTCACCTTTTTGCCGGATTTCCTTTCAGGAAATGGCCCTAATAAGAGCATCGGGGACATTGAGTAATAAGGGGGGATGATCACTAATGTCTAAAAGAAAGCCTGCTATAGCTGTAGTTGTTTTGTCTTTGATGGTAACTTTTTCACCTTTAAACAATCTGACTGCTTCAGCGGGTTCGTCTGTTTTAAAAGAAGGCATGAGAGGAAATGAAGTTACAGCTCTGCAGAAGAATTTGAAAGCTTTAGGGTACATAAACGTCAGCCCGACAGGGTATTACGGAAGTCTTACAAAGACAGGAATCATGAAGTTGCAGAGGGAACACGGCCTTGCACAGGATGGAATAGCAGGACGCAATACTTTTGCGATTGTTGACAAGTTATTAAGAAACACATCGCAGGGTTCAGTGTCAAGGTCTTCAGATTCGTCAGTGATGAAAGAAGGAATGAGCGGAAGTGAAGTTACAGCTCTGCAGAAAAATCTGAAGGATTTGGGATATTTAAGTGTTAATCCGACGGGTTATTATGGAAGTCTTACAACTAGCGGAGTAAAAAAGCTTCAGGCTAATAACGGTCTTTATCAGGATGGTAAAGCTGGACCTAAAACGCTGACACTTATCAGTAGTCTTTTAGGAAGGACAAGCAGCAGGGAAACTTCAACGGTTGCATCAACGGCATCAAGAGGAAATGATGCAAGAACTAATTATTTGGTTTCGTGGTTTGGCGGTGTTGAGAATTTATTCAAAAGAGGCGATGCCGCAGTAATATATGATATTTGGTCAGGGCGCACTTTCAATATAAAAAGGACTTACGGTTATAATCATGCTGACTGTGAAACACTTACTGCCGAAGATACTAAAATAATGCTCAGCATTTATGGCGGTGCATGGAGCTGGACAAGAAGACCGATTATTGTAACTGCAAATGGACGCAAATATGCAGCGTCAATGGCTGGCATGCCGCATGCAGGAGTAGATAGTGTTCCGGCAGAAGCGTATACAAAAAAGAGAAGCGGAGGCTACGGTGCAGGTTCGAATCTTGATGCTGTGAAAGGAAATAACATGGACGGAGTATTTGATGTTCATTTCCTTAACAGCAAGACCCACGGCACCAACAAAGTAGATTCCAATCATCAAAAGGCTGCCAGGGAAGCTGCTTCGTGGGCAGAGAAAAACGGCTATTAGCAACAAAAAGGTTTGGGACATCAAGTCCCAAAGCTTTTTGCCTCTTTCATTTTACTCCAAGAGGCTTAATAAAATAAGGGTTCTCTTTTAAGGGAACCCTTATTTTTTAGACTTCTTCGAATGAGAAATAAAAGAGGCAAAAGTGAATATCTTTATGGTTATTTGTTTTTTTAAAAAAAGCTATAGATTTTTAAAAAAATCTGTTATAATAATTAAAGAAAGTCGTTCTTTGGATTATCCAAACATCAGTAGTATTTCGTATTATCCCAAAAAAGACTTCCGAAAATTACATAATATTATTGAATGCGATAAAGATTTTACAGCTTCGTGATTAATATATATAAGCATTGTGGAAAATCGCAAGCTTTCAATATTTGAAGGTTTGCGTCATTATATTATTTTTTTGGGGAGGACAAAATGAATAAAAGCCTTAAATATTTATTTGTGCTTTTGTTGTGCATTTCGTTGACAGTTCAGATTCTATCAGGATTTGCATTTGGAGAAGCAACAAAACAAAACGAGCATTATACCGACTTGAATGGGCATTGGGCAGAAGAAACAATAAGAGGAATGATTGCAGAAGGTTACATAAAAGGTGAACTATCTGAGGGCAGACTTAA
>CAYPCH010000065.1:2096-10358 GCA_964409165.1 uncultured Oscillospiraceae bacterium
ACCAATTCTGACAAACTCAATACATTGGACAATTTAAAAAAAGTAGGCACGAAATTTAGTGATATAGATGAAAGCAGCTGGTATTACAATAGCGTAATGCTGTGCAGGCTGTTCGGTATCATAAAAGGTTATCCCGATGGAAGTTTCCGCCCGACAAACAATATAACAAGGGCAGAAGCTTTTGCTATGATTGATAACAGCAAAAACAAGAAAGAAATTCCGACTATGGAGCCTGAAGTGACTCCAACCCCAACCCCTGTTACAGATACGGTGGAAGAACCTGAACAAGTTATTCCTGACAGTAGCACAAGCAGTGCTGACGGCAAAATAGTAAAGCGTCGGGATAATACGAAACCGTCTAGTTCAAATTCACCAACACCATCAAAAATTTCGACACCAACATTAACACCAACAGCAACAATGAAGCCAACGCCAACAGCAACAATGAAGCCAACGCCAACAGCAACATTAAAGCCAACACCAGCAGCAACATTAAAGCCAACACCAACACAAAAACCTACACAATTGCCTACACCGACATTGCCGTTGCCGGGTGATGAAGAAATAATAGTTGAATTGACTGATTTTATCATTTTTGATAAAGGTATCTCATTGTTGATAAACGAAGAATATACTCTGAAGACAGACTTTGAACCTTTTGCAGCTACCGATAAGGAAGTAATATGGAGTTCGGAGGATGCTGCAATCGCATCAGTTGACTCGAATGGGAAGGTAACTGCTATATCGGAAGGAACTACAAGAATTACAGGAAAAACTCGATCCGGAAGCATAGAAGACAGTTGCAGGGTTACAGTTGAAACAGATGAAATAGTTATTGACAGTATAGATGTTGATAAAACAATGTTAGAGCCAAATGAAACAGCTACTATAAATGTTTCTGCATACAGCAAAACCAACAGTACTTTGTTTTACGACTGCACAGCTGAAAAAGGAACTGTCACATCTTCGGTGTATGAAAGCGTATATACGTTTAATTGGATAGCTCCGGATATTCGAGGAATATATTCTTTGAACCTTACTATTAGTGATGAACAGAAAAAAAGCATTGAGAGGGAATTGGAGTTTTCAGTAGGGATATACCATGACTCATTTGATAGAGATAGAGAATTACCTCCTGAAGGGGATTTTGATAATGACGGCTTAACTAATGCGGAGGAAATAGCGTTGGGCACTAACCCACGGGATAGAGATACTGACTCAGATGGTTTGAGCGATTATGATGAGCTTATTTATAAAACCAGTCCTTTAAAAAAGGATTCAGATGGGGATGAAATTTATGACGGCGCAGAAATAATAATTGGGACAAACCCGCTGATACCTGATGAACAGCAAATATTTGAAATAAGCAAGAGTTTTGACAAAGCTGATATTGTGTTATCAGGAAGCGGTAATAATGCACTCTCGACCTTTGAAAAATGCGATAACAAGCTGTTTTATGCATACAAAGGTTTAATAGGAGATCCCTTCGAACTGGAAACCCCTGAAAGAATAAACGGTACAAAAATAAGTGTAAGCTATGATAAAGCAGAGCTTATAAAATATGGAGCAGAAGAAAAGGATCTGAAAATATATACATACAGGTATGAGACCGGCAGGATTGAAAAGATGCAGGACATCAATGTTGATGAGGACAATAGCTGTATTACCGCAAAGGCAGGAGCGGACAATAGCGGAAAAACAGTATTCTTTTTGGGAAAAGATGACTTGTCCAAGAGAGAAATAGGTGACTTTAATATTGTGTTTGCATTGGACATGTCTGAGAATATGAAAAATACTGATGAAGAGTGTATATGGAAAGAGTCGTTGACAACTTTGGTTGATACGGTAAGTGACGGGAGCGAAATGTCGGTTGTACAATCTGTGTATAACAATATGTCAGACAATGTTGAAGTTGTTGAAGAAATGACAGATGACAAAATCATAGTCAGGTATGGAATAAATGACCTGATGTTCAAGTTGTCTCCTGGACAGATTAGTCCAGTGAACATGTTTGATAAAGCATTTGAAACTCTTTTGGCAGAGGATGATGATAAAGGAAGGGTTGTTGTTGCAGTATTGGCAGGTTGTACAGATGAAGAATATGAACTGTTGGCTCAAAATGTGGAAGCTGCAAAACTAAACAACATTGTAGTAAATATTGTTACAACATCACAGGACAGAGATGCAATCGAAAGAATGAAGCAATTGACACAAATAGGTAATGGAAGCTTTATATTAATACCTTTGCGAAATGTTGCTAAAATCTGCATTTCAGATATGGTTCGTGAATTTAAAGAGCTAAATAATACAATAAGTTTAAATAAACCGGAAAGCATAGTTACAGCTAGCTATTCAAGTGCTGCTGCACACACGGCAGTTGCGGCTGCTGTAATAGCAAAAAAGGCATCAACTAAAACCACATCACCTGTAGTAACAATAAACGGTTTTGACTTTTCAAAGCATACATATTCAATTCAAAACAAAGCAAATAATATATATACAGCTTCAGCCCATTGTGCAGGAATAGCGATGTCTGCACAGATGAATTTTCTTGGATTGCTTCCTTCAATTGTTGAAATTTCAAGCAGGGATGAAATGCTTGATGATGATTCAGACAGTTTTAATTATGGCACAGAGACAATTGCATATGATTTGGTTGCTGGTCTGGAGTATGAGAGAATACTGGACAAAAATGTAAATGTATTGACAGAAACTGTTGAGGTTAACAAAATGTTTGATTATTGGTGGGTCAGGAGAAATTATGACCTGGATTCATATAGAAACTCATTTATTAGTAAAAGCTCTTTCTTTTCAGGCAATTATTTAACTACAGGATTTGTCAATAGCATGTGCAGTTCAATAGATTCCGATTGTCCAATATACATTGGGATAGGGAACAACTACAACAGCGGAGGAATTATTCCTGATATTGACAGCCATTATCATGGTATATTAGCTTACGATTATCAGAAGACATATGATGACGGTGAACTGTGCAAGGTTGAACTCGGGATATACGATTCCAATTGGCCAGGTGATACAGGAAGAAAACTTATATTGACCAGAAACAAAGGTTTATTCGGAAATTACAAGAATGAATGGGGGTACGAATACGTTTTTCAAAGTCCGAGATGGATTTATACCAGCAACGAAGACTTTAACAATGGTTATGCTATCAGAAGAGATATTGAGTTTTTTAATATGGAGTTATATAGGGAAATGCTATTGGAGTACTTTTCATATGCTCAAAGAAACAAGGTTACATTTAAAGAGGATTATATGGGAACGGAAATTGTTGTTAAACTGCCTGAAGATAAGGTTGACAGTTTGAGAATATATGACATTTATGATGGCAAAGGAAATGCTGTTGATGAAAAATTTAAAAAAGATATATCCATTCGTTCAGGAAACTTTGCAGAAATAACTTTAGAATCGTATAAACTTTTTAATCAGATTGTTGTAGCAACCGGATCAGAATTTGTTGAAAATGAAATAGGTTATGAAGGAAGTCAATGGATAGTCAATATGCAGGATGTGTATCCTGATGTATTCGTATCACCTTATACTAACTTCCCTGATATAGTAAAAGATTACTGGTGCCTAAAAGAAATAAAGGCAATGAAATCCGAAGGAGTTATCTTGGGATACCCTGACGGTAAATTTTATCCTGACAGGACAATAACAAGAGCGGAATATATTAAGATGGTTTTGCAAGTCTTTGGTGTTTACCAGAATCAGGCAGATTCTTACAAATCAAAGCAATATTTTGAGAAATACAAGGATCTGAAAGGTCATTGGGCGGCAGGATCCTGTGCACTTGTTCTTGCAGAAGGATGGTATAAACCTTCAAATGAGTTTTTGTTTGAGCCAAACAAACCAATTACAAGAGAAGAGTGTGCAGGTGTTTTGTGGAAGGCAATAAGCTCAAGCAGGACAAAGAATGTCAAGGCGCTGATTAAAAACGATACTTCGAATACACGGTACAATGATAATGGCAGAATAAGTGAAGAGTATATTTCTGCTGTTGCCCACCTTGACATCAATAAAATAATGACAGGTTATACAAACAATATGTTCTTACCGGAGCATAATATGACAAGAGCAGAAGTGTGCAAAGTTCTTGTGAATGCACGAATCAAATAGAGGGGGGATTATGGTGAAGATAAGAAAGTTAAATTTATTTATTATTTTAATATTAGCTATTACATTTTCAATAAATACATACATCTTTGCAGAAGGCAATAACCAGACAGAAACTGTGGAATACGCCGGAAACGAAGATATAAACAGGGTTCTCCTTATCGAGGAGAACTATCCCTGGAAATCGGATGCCAATACAACTGTGCTTAATAAGCTTGGTATGAGTGTTACAATTATAAATATGCTGGAATTTGCAAATATTGATCTGACATCATATTATGTAGTGATTGTAGCTAATGACCAGAATTTATCATTTTATAATGATTATAATACAGTAAAAGAAAAACTGACCGAATATGTTGAAAAAGGTGGAATTCTTTTGATGGGAGCCTGTGACAGCGGCTGGGCAAGTGGTGTAATATCATCAGGTCTTCCCGGAGAAGTTCAGATAGCGCCTGTTTCATACGATAATAACAACCATATCGCGGACAGTTCTCATCCTATAGTAACCGGAGAATTAACAGACAAGGTTGTCTTGACGGATAGAGACCTATATTCCAATTATTGCAGTCACAGAGAATTTGTTGAATCGTCACTTCCCCAAGGAAGTAAGGTCATTCTGCGCAGCAATAAAACCAAAAATCCTACGCTGGTTGAATATCCCTGCGGATTAGGCAGAGTTATTGCATCGGGTCTGACTTGGGAGCATAATTATGTCCAGCATACTGGTAATGATTCCTATGGAACATTTGCGCTCAAATCAATGGACGATTATTTTGCCTACGGTATTTCTTTAATCAATACTTCAATAGGATATGAGTTCAGAAGAGCAATAGGTGTTGAATACGAACAGACCAGTAAGCCGGCTGAAGGAATAGAATTTCCGATGATTAGCGGGGTTTCTGCTGAATTTGATACCGAAAAAAACTATTATATACTGTCCATAACCGATTATACAGTTGATAAAGATGCTTCGCCTTTCTTTTTCTGGAAGACAGACGATGGATACTTTATTGATGCAAGTAAAGACTATAAAACCGTAAAGTTCATTCCCGACCCAGGAATGAAAGACAATACTGTGCAAGTCAAAGCATTTGTTGGAGATAATATGGGGTACACTGCCGAATACATAGTAGAAGTTGAAGGTAAAAGACCTTTTTTTGAAGATGGAATGAATGTAGAGATTATCAGCAATTTCAACAATGTGAAGGCTGAGGAAATATACAAAATTGAATACAAAGCATTTCATAAAGATGGGGATAAGATTATACCGGGAACTTCAGTGGACATTTTTTATACATTGGGTGGAGAAAAGTGGATACAGATAGCTGACGGAATACTGGACAAAAACAGCTTTGAATGGAAGGTTCCAGCTATAAAATCCGATTTTGCAAAAATAAAAATTGTAGCCCAAAACGGCATTAAAACAAAGTTTGTTGAAAGTCAGGGCTATAAGATTTCACCTTCATATTATGTTACAGGAAGGGTGCTTGACTTAAATGACGTAGGAGTAGAAGGAGTGAAGGTTGAGTGTGCCGGAATGGAAACCATTACAGACAACTCCGGGTATTTTATAATCCGTGGACTTGACAGAGGTGAATATGTTATTTCTGTTTCGGGTGAAGATGTGTCGTTTGTGAAGAAAGAGGCTGCAGTATATCTTGATGGAAACAATTATTATGCAGAAAAGATATTCAGGGTCAGAAATTAACTTAGGATAATGTTATAAAAGGATAGTTTTATAAAAAGATGGTGTTATAAAAGCTTGGAGCTGTTAAGAGGCAGTTCCAAGCTTTTAATGTGTAATACCTAAATGTGGTATCAAGTGTTAAAAATTTGCAAATAGAACTTGATTAAACCGTTCCTTGCGACTCTTGTTATTAAAGAAAAGAATTTGTTTGGATAGTTTACCTTCTGGGTAAGCTATTCGTATAACTATAATTTAACTATAATTTAACTATAATTTTGAATAGGAGAGTTTATATGAGTTTTTCAAAATCACTATCTCCCATAAAAATTGGAGCGGTTGAATTAAAAAACCGTTATATTGTTCCAGCTATGGGAGCACACCTAAGCGAATCTAATGGACAAGTTTCCGAACGTACAATTGATTACTACGTAGCTAGAGCCAAAGGGGGCTATGGTTTAATTATTACAGAGTTTACATGCATCGATACTATTGGCATGGCTATGCCGGGTCAACTTGGTATTTGGGATGATTCTTTTATTCCGGGTCATAAAAAATTAACGGAGGAGATACATAAAAATGATGGGTTGATTTTCTGTCAATTACATCATGCCGGTCGACTATCGTATTCCATGGTTACAGGTAATAAACCAGTTGGACCATCTCCAGTGGCAAGTCCCTCGAATAAAGAAATTCCCAGAGAACTAAAGACGGAGGAAGTTTATGAATTGATTGAAAAATTTTCCGATGGAGCTGTTCGTGCTAAAAAAGCAGGCTATGACGGTGTAGAGCTTCATGGTGCACATCAGTACATTATAGCACAATTTATGTCCTCTTATTCAAACAAACGTTTAGATGAATTTGGTGGACATTTCCAAAATTGCATGAGGTTTCCAATAGAAATTATAAAGAAGATCAAGGAAAAATGCGGCGAAGATTTTCCTGTTAGCATTCGAATCAGTGCAGAGGAATCGGAACACGACAGCTGGGGAATAAGGCAAGCCAGAATGGCAGCCAAAGCATTAGAAGAAGCTGGGGCAGATGTGATTAGCATTTCCATCGGTGGTGCGTATGGAACAAGCTATAAAACATTAGCTCCTCAAGCGATACCTACTGGATTTAATGCTGTGAATTCGGCGTTTATTAAAGAAATGTTGAAAATTCCGGTGATTGTCACAGGAAGAATTGTAGACCCTTATATTGCTGAGGATATAATTGTTTCAGGTTCAGCAGATATTGTGTCTTTAGGAAGACCTTCTTTAGCTGATCCTGAGTTCCCAAACAAAGTGAAAGAGAATCGGATTGACGAAATTATTCCTTGTGTAGCCTGCCTCCAAAGATGTGCAGGAACAGGTGGACGTGATGAATGGGATACTGGGGTTTCCTGCACGTATAATCCGTTCACGGGAAAAGAGGGAATTCTAAAATTTGTTTCTCCGGATAAGCCAAAACAAATTGCCATTATCGGTGCAGGACCTGCAGGACTTGAAACTGCATGGGTAGCTGCGAAACGTGGTCATTTGGTCACGGTATTTGATAAAGCTGACCGTCCTGGCGGACAAATTGCAGTAGGAGCAAGACCGCCCTATAAACAAGAACTTCTGAAAGCTGTCCAAACGTATATGACATTAGGGAAAAAGTATGGTGTTACTTATAAATTTTGTATAGAAGTAACTCCGGAAGCCGTTGTAGATTTTGATGAAATTGTCTTGGCCACAGGTGGTGTGCCAATCAGACCAGCATTTGAAGGTTTAGATGAAGCAGGTGTCGTGCAGGCTGTTGATATACTTGAAGGAAATGAATTAGCAGGTGATAAAGTAATAATTATTGGCGGAGGTCAGGTTGGTGTGGAGATAGGAGAAATGCTTGCCAATCAAAACCGCCAAGTGACCATTGTAGAAATGAAAGATGGAATTGCAAAAGAAGAACATCCTGATATTCGCTATTTAGTTCATCAACGATTAAACAAATATGGTGTTAATATCTTAACAAATACAAAAGTAAAAGGCCTTTCTAAAGGAAATGTTACAGTAGAAAAAGATGGTACTGAGCAAACTTTAAGTGGATTTGATTCTATTATTTTAGCTACTGGTACAAAATCTTATAATCCTTTAGAAGAGCCAATGAAGAAAAGTGGCAAGAAAATATACATCATCGGAGATGCAAAAAAAGCCAGTAATATCACCGATGCTATTTACGAAGCAGCTAAGCTTGGTGTTAGTATATGAGACAATGTATATATTTTGTTTCCATTTATATTCGGCCTTGAAATAAGCAAATAAATTCTAATCATATTAATATTTAATATGAAAGCATTAAAAGCAATAGCATTATAAAAGATCTCGACTTAAGTCGGGATTTTTTATTGAAATTTCCAATTTTATAATATATACTATAAACAACAAAGAATCAACAGAGAATCAACAGAGAATCAA
>CAYPCH010000065.1:10458-20799 GCA_964409165.1 uncultured Oscillospiraceae bacterium
AGAATCAACAGAGAATCAACAGAGAATCAAAAAAGAAACAACAAAAGTCATGTTTGAAATTTTTACTGTAATTTATAAAATTTATATAAATTGTAGGGGGAAGTTGTATGAGCAAAATAATGGTTTCATTTAATTCTCTATGGAATGCACACCCCGGAAAAGGCGGAAATTCTAGGTTTTTACAGAATATATTCCCGGATAAAACCAAAGAGCAGCTTGAAAGATTATATCCGAATACGTGTTGCCTTAAATTGAGTTATGCATTAAACATTGCGGGCGTAAGGATTACAAAGGAGGAAAGCGTAGCTCAGGTCAAAGGTGTTATAAGAGAAGAAGAACGTTTTTTTGTTATTAATTGTATAAGTATGGACAAATATCTTAATAAAAAAGGATACAAACCCCGGGTGTGGGTTCTGGAGTCTGGTATGCCCCGATATTTAAATAAAGCAGTTAAGGAGCTTGTTGATACAAAAGGAATTATATTTTTTGATTTCAGGGGTTCTCCGGAGCTTAAAAAAGCAAGTGGGGGATTAAGTTATACAGGACATTTTGACCTGTGGAATGGCTCTGATGCAAAAGCAGGCGCGTATTTTGATGATAATTTAACAAAGAGAATACTTTTATGGGAGTGTCATAAAGAATAGCCAAAGTTATTTTTAGCATTCTTAAGTAACAGAATTGATTAATAATAATTTTAAAGGAGGAGCGTATTATGCCTATTAAAGTAACTATTTCAGGAGGTATTGTTCTTGAAAAATCAATAGAATCTATATACTTTAAGGTAGATACACCAAATGACTCGAATGCAAGAACAACCGATATAGGTAACACTTTAGAGATTACTGGCAGGATTAGTACAGATGAATCTACGGTACAGATTTATTCGTGGTCATTGATAAAACCTGATAAAAATAATAAGCAAGATGTTTATAGAAATGTTGAAGTAAATATAACCGACCAAAAGAATGAATGTATAAGAAAAGTAATTTTTCCGGAGGCGTTTGTCGTAGATTACTCGGAAAGCTATTCAAATAATGCAGGAGCAGGAATATACAGTATTTACATAAAACAAAAAAAGGATAATAATAAGAATGTAGAAGCAAGTGGTAGTTGAAAGTAGTTGAGTGAACTCATGCAAAGTAATATAAATTGTAGTTGAAAAGGATTGAAAAAGAAATTCCTTTTTTATAAGATAGAAGTTAGAAATAATGGGTAACATGCAGAAAAAGCATATAGTATAGGCTACAGATAGGATAATTGTTCAGATATCGGTAGTATTAAGACGTAAAATGATCATCTGTGTATTTCTTTGATATATATACAAAAGTAAGGGGGATAAAAATGGATATAATTAACCAGACAAACAGAACTATTCTGTTTGAAGAGATTAATCCTGAAAAGCTTGATCTTATCACACTTGTAGGAGATGTCAGCGGGATTGACAGTCTTGACGATGAAAAGATCAAGGAGATTAATCAACATTTACTTGTAAAAAGTTTTGATGAGTTTTTAGACAGGTTTTCTCCAACGGTTTACTCGTTTTATAATGCAAAGGAAAACGGAGAAGGTGAAGTTGTATATACGCTGAAGAAACCCGAGAGCATTCCGGAGGATTATATAACAGAAGTAAGACTTGATCAAAACAATGATTTTCTAAAGATGTTGTTCACTTTAATAGACACAAAAAGAAGCCAAGGCATAATAAATATTGACTTCAAATTTGACAAGGTTCTTGATATGATTTCTCCCAAAAAAGTTATGGATGATATACGTCAGTCAAGAAAGGAAATTCATTATTTGTTTGAGAAGTATGATGAGCTAGAAGAGGAAGATCCGAAGAAATTGGACATTGGTGATAAACTAAATAGCAAGTTTGAAGAAGCAAGGCAGAACTATAATAATGTAATGGCGATGTTGCCCCTTGCAATAGAAGATATAAAGACCAGACTTTTATTGGGGAGCTCAGACAAGGATGATGATTCTCCAGCTGTACAGGTAGGTATGCTTACCATTGGAGAAAGTGGCGAGCTCAAAATTATTGAAGCTCCAAAGGAAGATAGTACTGCACTGATGCTGGTCGACGAAAGTAAAAGTAACAGCCTTGTAACAATATTTAAAGATGACTACGATGATGTTTCGGATACGCCTTCATCCTATGTAAGAGATTTGGTGGCAAGAACATTTTGCCCATTGCCGGCATTACAGTCAGAAGTGGATGTAGATAAGGAAATTCAGAACTATCATGCCTATCTTGAGTTTTATACCAAGGCAAAAGATGATTTTGTAAAGGCTTCAAAACCTTTGATAGAAAAAATACTGGGAGTAAAGATGTATTTTGACCAGTATAATACCAAAAACCGTGGAATGAGGCCAACCCTTCTTGTTACCAACAACAAGCTTGATATGACTGTGAAGAGCAATAACGTTCCAAGATTGGAAACATTCTTGAATACCGTAAATTCGAAAAATGATTTTAGCAATACAATCTGGTTTGGAATTGTTCCTGCAATTGAAATGGATTCGTTAGGAAAACCGAAGGTTATCAAAAAATTATTCAAGGGCAATGTAGAAGTGAAAAAAGAAGGCAATACCATGGAATCAATGACAGCTCTTCTCCAGCTGATAAAGATGTACAAGATACAGGTATTCTTCAATTACCAGGCAAACGAGGAGACAACGTTCAATAATATGGCTACTGCAGGAGTTGAAAAATACTTAGATAAGTGCCAGATGTTAACACGTCAAGATTATAGTGAGTTTGCAATCCCTTGTCTGCCGAATTTTACAATAATCCCCAAGGACAAGTCAGGGGTAGTAATAGATGTTAAAATGGAGAAGACGGAAAGCGGAGGTGTAAAGCTTTCTGAAGCAAAAGAAAATATATTGAAACTGTGGATTCAAGGAGTGTATGTAGATGCTTCGTATGTGGCTTCAGGAATTGTAGCTGCTTATCAGTGTCCTGAATATCTCAAGGAATCTTTCAGGAATGTAAGCAGGAATTATCCCGGAGTAAGATTCGATATTGAGTCTGGGGATAACAGCCTTAGAATGGTAACCACAATGGCAAAGGAAATAACAGGTTTTACAAATAGCATAAAAGATGAAATAAATAGAAAGGGCTTCGGGTTTGTTTTTTCCTCAGAAAATGCACAGCTTGAAGGGAAGGATATTAAGAGGATTACTGTTTATAAAGCGAGAAGTCTTGCACAGACGGATAGCGGTTTTGATTCTATCTACAAGACTCAGGTAAGTACATATATAGAAAGAATGTTAAGATTCCAGACAAACGACTTCAAACAGGATAAAATTATTGAGTTTTTCAGTAACAATCCTAACAGCCAGAAGCGGAAATGGCAAAATGACAACGGTTTTATAAATTCAATAATCATGGATGGAGATGGATTGGATTACTCAATAGACGAATTAAGCAATCTGTGTCTTATAGATCTTGCTTTTAATGGAAACGTAAAGAACCTTGAAGTGAATATTACTAAGAGCACAGGAGCAGCAACAGGTGCGAATTAGTTTTAAGGGAATACGAATTAATTCTCAGGTATTAATACTATTAAGGTATTAGTATAAATAATCTAATATTATACGTTAAAGGGAGGTTTTATTATGGCTTTTAAAGTTAAAGTAACATCAGCATCAAAGGGTGGAGACGGAGTTTCATTTGAACTAAGTGATAAGGTAGTTACATCGGTTCGATACAAAACAGATACTCCTGACGATGAAAACTCAAGATCTAATGATGTTAATGCCTCGTTGGTGATAACAGGGAGATTGCTTCAAGATCAGGACGAAGAGACAAAGAAGATGGCAATGTGGACGCTCAAGAAAGACTTACCATATAAGAATGTTGTTGCACAACATATTGCATCTAAGGTTGTAATGAGGGAATATACATTTACTCAGGCTTTTGTAGTTGATTATGTTGAAGAGTTTTCTGAAAATGAAGGGAATGGAAAGTTCACACTTGTTCTCAAGCAGGAAAAGAGCTATATTGATCAGGTTAAAATTGAGGGCGGCTACGGGGCATAAGAAATGGGTGAGTTAAACTTCCCTAAAGAGATAAAAGTATAAAGTTATAGCTTAGTATAGTGCTTCTCAAATATTTATTCAATGAAAATCCTGCGAACTTGTTGAATCATCAAGATTCTCGGATTTTTTGTTGCATAGGTAATTTGAGAACACACTACTAGTAATTAAACTATTTATATCGGTTTAAAAGGTTGCTGGTTACCTTTTAAACCGGTATATAATCTTAATGCCTTAAAATGAAAAGTGCTTTTGACCATATGTGAAAGGTATTACTTTCAAGTTTAATTTTGAAGGGACTAAAATATGAAGAATTATTATGAAATACTTGGTATAAAAAAGGATGCTTCTCAGGAGGAAATAAAAAAAGCTTACAGAAAGCTTGCAAGACAGTACCATCCCGATGTTAATCCGGGAAACAAGCAGGCTGAAGAAAGATTTAAGGAAATAAATGAAGCTTATAATACATTGAATGATGAGTTATTGAGGAAAGCTTATGATGGAAAATCCGGTCATGGAACCGGCACAAATCAGACAGAAGAAAGAAGGCAGGGTGCAGGGCAAGGAGTACGTGAAAATCAGGGTAGCTATCATAGTTTTAGCATGGAAGATGCCCGGAGGACGTTTGAGAAATTTTTTGGTTTTGACCCAAAGACGAACGAGATTAACATAAATAAGAATAAGAGTAAGAAAAACAATCCAATGGATACAAGCGACCTTTTTGATAGATATTTTGGTGTAAAGAAAAAATAAGGTTGCAAATATAGATCGTATTTAAGAGGGGGCGTTTCCATGAGACTAAATCCGTTCTCAATAAATGCCAGAGAGAATGTGAAAAGATATATAAACCAGAAAAAAGTAGAAAAGTACTCTGAAAGAGGTCAGAACACTTTTGGGATATTGATTGTTGATATCCTTATTATAGTAATGTTTATATTTACATTTTACTATATATATTTTGTCAATGACATAGACATTTTGAAGTACCTGGGATATGGGGTAATTGCAATTTCTATAGCGTTTAGTATAGTAAGAGTGTTAACCATTGTTTTCAGTAATCAAAGTGAAATCGGAGGGCTAACAAAGCTGATTATGCTCGACGATAATGGTAAGAGTCTGAAAACATGGAATATAAATAACAGGATTTCATTGCTTATAGGGAAAAACACAAAATATGGTGAAGTTGATATTGACCTTTCAACGACAGAGTATTATGAACTTGTCAGCAGGCAGCATGCTGTTTTGAATTATGCAGAAGGTGTATGGTACATAGAAGACTTAGAATCACGTAACGGAAGCGGAATTCAAAGGATGAATGAAAACGAAAGGTTTAAACTGGAATCGAGTAAAGTATATAAAATAAATTCAGGTGATATTATATATATTGCTAATACAAAAATTCTGGTAAAATAGTATTTGAATTATGAGCAAGTAATTCTATATTAATCACGAAAGGGATTCAAAATTGAAGAATTTGACTTTCGTGATGTTGCGTTAAGGAATGAGTGAAATCTACTTCTGCTTTTTCAAGTCGCAATTTGGCTTTAAATAAGTGTTAAGTGAAAATTGCAGTAGAAGTTATATTTTAACCTTTCCTAAGGAAATTGTAGTGCGATGTAAAATCTTTATCGCATTCAATATAATAGGAAATAGTATATTGCAGATGGAGGAGTAAAAATTATGTCTTTAGGAAGATGTATCAACGGGCATATGTATAACACGGAAAGATATGGAAACAAATGCCCTTTCTGTGACTCGACATTAGAGGGTTCGCGAAGAAAACCAAGGGGGGCTATGATTTCGGATGATAATGAAACCAAAGTCTCTGATGATATAGATGGTATAGAGCCTGTAGTGGGTTGGCTTGTTTGTATTGAAGGTGCTCAAAGGGGCAGAGATTATAAGATCAAACAAGGTAAGAATTTTATAGGCAGATCCGATGAAATGGATATTGCAATAATAGGTGATGACAGGATATCCAGGAAAAATCATGCGGCTGTAGTCTATGATTCAAAACAGAGGAAATTTTTCCTTGTTCCCGGAGATGGAGCAGGCCTTGTTTATCTTAGCAATCAGGTTAAGAAGGATGAAGCAGTATTTACTCCTGTTGAGATATCTGCCTACGATGTGATAGAAATAGGAAAAAGCAAGCTGATATTCATTAATTTATGTGGTATTCATTACGATTGGGACAATAAAGAGGAATGATAAATAATGAGGGATTATTATCTTGAACCTTATATAGTTGTTTTGACGTCTTTTGCAGTTATAGGTATTCTTTTTTTAATACGATACCTGTTGTTGCACAAGAAGCAACTTAAGCTAATGGTTGGAAATGCACAGATTATCGGAACAAGGAACGATCAGGAGGATAGTTTTTCCACTGCTGAAGATCAGAAAGGACTTTTGGCAGTGCTTGCCGACGGCATGGGGGGATATTCCAACGGTAAAGTTGCGAGCAACCTGGCTGTAGAAACTTTAATCAGGGAGTTTTCCAATGCAGAAAGTGTGCACCCGATAGATAAGTTTTTTTTAAATGCTGCAAACCTTTGTAACAGAGCGGTACTTGATAAAGCAAAAGGCAAAAGGATGGGGTCAACACTTATATCGGTTATGATATCCGATGGGAATCTTTATTGGGCTTCCATAGGAGACAGCGCAATAATGCTCTTTAAAAACGGTGAGTTTATAAATCTTAATAAAAAGCATGTTTTTGAAGCTGTTCTGGAAGAACAGTATATATCAGGAAGAATTTCCGAAGAACAGTTGTTGAATAACCCGATGAAGAAAAGAATAACCAGTTATATTGGGGCTGAGGTTTTAAAGGATATAGAAATGAGTGAAAAACCGATTAAATTAGTGCCGGGAGATAAGGTGATACTATGCAGTGATGGGGTATATAACAGTATATCCGAGATAGAAATGGAAGATGTTCTTATTAAAAATTTAAAGCCTTTTGAAGCATCAGAAGAGATTATTGATATAATAAGCAGGAAAAATTATGAAAGGCAGGATAACGCAACAATAATCATATTGCAATATGCATAACTTTACATATGTCGCGTGCTTTGACATTATAAAAGAATAGATTCGGTAATGTAAAAAGCACTAGCATGGGGGTTTCGAGATGAGAAAAAATAGTAGTGAGTTTGTAACTGCATTTATATCAGAAGCGGGAACTTTCAGAATAAATAAAGACTATTTTGCTTTTGTAGAATTGGACGATATCGCGTGCTATATAGCAGCTGATGGTATAGATTCGGATGAGGAAATAAATAGTGCGGAGCTTGTGGCAAACCGTATTTTTGAGCTGTTCATGAAAAAACCTGCAATGTCAAGAAGAAAGCTGAAGAGTTATGTTGTCAGTGCACACAAACTGTTAATTGAGGAGAGCAGGAGTGTAAGACTGAAATCAAGCTTGATTGTTCTTGTAACCGATTATTCCAAAATGATATGGATAGGAGCTGGAAACACAAGACTGTATCATTTTCGAAAAGGGGGATTTAATTTTAAAAGCAAGGATCAGAGTATTGCACAAATGATGGCAGACGCAGGGAAAATAACTGATGACCAGATAAATGATCATGACGAAAGGAATAATCTTACCAATTATGTTGGACATGTGAGACGGTTTAAACCATTTGTATCCCGTGTTTTTAAACTGAATGAAGGGGATGTGATATTCTTATGTACGTCAGGATTTTGGGAGAATATCAGTACCATTGATATGGTAACCGCATTAAAAGATGCGAAAGAACCTGTCGAGGCGATTGAAACCCTTGAAGATGAGTTTTTATCAAGGCAGAACAATGTGGTAAACAATTATACAGCGGCGGCTGTTTTTGTTAACAAGGTCTTTAAAGAGAACCCTAAGGACAATAAGGTATTGAGCATTGTCAAAAAAGCGGCGGTAGTATTGATACCTATCATACTGATATTTGCCGTTATTTTTATTTATAGGGGTGTAGCGGCTGTAAAGGCTAAAGATTTGATTGTAAAATGTGAGGAGAGCGGAGACAAATATACAAAGGACGGAGTATTTGAAAAAGCCCTTGAAAAGTATGAAGAGGCACTGGATAATTTGAAAAAAGCAAAGGATAAGGAGAGGCAGGAAAGGATTGACAAGAAATGCAGGATAGCCACCCTGATTGTTGAAGGGGATAAGTTCTTTCAAAATAAAGAGTTCGATAATGCAAAAGATTATTACATAAATGCAAGGAGCCAGGTAGAATTCGGACTACAGCATGACAAAGCAGAGTTGGGGAACAGGATAGATGATAAAATTACGAAAACTAACAGCTATATAGATGTTTTGAGTATAAGCAAAGAAGGGGATGCCGAGGTGGCTAAGGCTAAGGATGCGGAAAGCTCTAGTGGTGGTGCAAAAGAGTATTATAGTCAAGCACTTGACTACTTTGCAAAAGCTAAAGACTTGGCAGAAAACATAGCCTTTTATGACCTCAAAAAAGAAATGGAAGATAAAATAAAACAGACAGAAGAAAAGATAAGACAAATTAAAGATGAAGATACGGCTAAAGCAGAACAGGATAAGAAGATACAGGAACTTACTGATAAGGCGGAGAAGTTTGAAAAAGAGGGAGATAGACAGTTCAAGCTTAAAAAGTATGATGATGCAGTCTATAATTATGATTGTGCAAGTGAGATTTATAATGATCTTAAGAAAGAATATAAGCAGGATACGGAAGATAAGATATTCAAGATGAAGAAAAATTTAGCGGACACTGAGAAGATGATAGCAGCTCAGAAAGAAGAAGAGAAAAAGAAAGAAGCACAAAAGAATGATAAAAAAGGAACAGAGGTTATTGATAAAACATTAATATATTAGATTGATATAATATTTCTAAAAGGTGGGGTGATAATATGTCAGAAGCAGTTGTGTTGACAGGGCATAATATTGAAATTTTGCCATTCAATATTAATCCTGATAAGCTTAGTATCGTAAAAACAATCAACGATCATGCAAAGGTGAGTTTTTCGGCACTAGTACCAGAAGGAGAAAAAGATAAATACATTCAGCAAGCGAAAACACAAACAGGTATTGAAATAAACCATGCAGACAGCTCAGGAACCACATGCCTTTTTAAAGGAATAATAACAAATATAGAGGTAAAGGCCGTAAGGGACATTTACTATGTATATGCACAAGCAGTGTCGTATACGTATAACCTTGATATCAAACTGAAAAGACGTTCTTTCCAGAAAGAAAGCATGTCTTACGACAATCTGATTGAAGAAGTGATTGGAGATTCAGGAGACTATAAAGAAGTTGCATCAAAGGGCAAGAACATAGAAAAGTTCATTATTCAATATGATGAGACGGATTGGGTTTTTTTAAAGAGAATGGCATCCCATTTTTATGCTGGATTAGTGGCAGATGCATGTTCTGACAAACCAAAATTCTGGTTTGGAGTACCGGAAGGTGGAGGAAAGGGGAATCTTGAAGAGTTTAATTACAGTGTTAGTAAAAAAATAGGAGATTTCAGGGTATCATCAGAAAACTACATTGAAGGAATTGACGAAAAAGATTTCATATACTATAAAATTGTTACCGATAAACTCTTGAATATAGGCGATAAAATAAGCTTTGACAAGAAGAATCTTGTGGTATCGCAATTGGTTGCCGAAATGAGTGATGGTGTCCTGACCCAGGAGTATACCCTTACACCTGAAAAAGGAATGAGCCAAAAGCTTATATTAAACGATAATGTTATGGGAGCCTCGGTTGAAGGAAAAGTTATAAAGGTCGAGGAGGACAAAGTAAAACTTCACCTTGAAGAAATAGATGAAGTTCAGCAAGTAGACGAGGCTTTTTGGTTTCCATACTCAACCTGTTATACAGCCGAAGGACAGACGGGCTGGTATTGCATGCCTGAGTTGGATGACTATGTAAAGTTGTACTTCCCTAACAATAAGGAAGAAGAAGGAGTTGTAATAGGTTCCATCAGGAAAAAGACAAAGGGCGGAGATTTTATAAAAGACCCGGAAGTCAAGTTTTTTAGAACCAAATTCGGCAAGGAAATAATGTTTAGTGAGAAGGATATAGTGATAACCGGTAAGGATGAAGAAGTATTAATTCGCCTCAATGAAGAAGAAGGAATTGAGATATATAGCAAGAAGGATATAAAGATTAAGGCAGATGAGGAAATAAAGATATCGGGCAAAACCATATATATGTCTGCGGGAAGTAAGATTGATATTCAGTGCAAGAATAGCCAGATTGAAATGAGTGGTGAGACTATCATTAAGGGCGATGAGGTTAAGACGAATTAGAGAGTCATCAGG
>CAYPCH010000066.1:0-18026 GCA_964409165.1 uncultured Oscillospiraceae bacterium
AAATATTTTGTAGTATTTTGTGGAACTGTTTTTCTTAATTTTTACTAACCTAGCCTTGTAATTTTTACTAAAAAGGTATAAAGTATTTAGATACATATTTTGCAGTATCCAAAACCAATGTAAAATGTTTATCGCAAAATATATGGTAAAAATCAGAAGCTCAACAGGTGATACTATAATGAAAAGAGTTATTTTTACAATTTTAGTTGTTATCCAAGCATTTGTCATTGCTAATTGTTTTAGCGACCTTTATGCCGATGAACAAATACAGCACAGCTACTATTTAGCACTTCCCATTGCTGCAAACGGTATGGTTCCTTTAAAAACCCTTGCATCCTCCGATGAATACATATGGGATAACAAAACCAAATCGACAACTGTCATAAAAAACGATATGGAATACACATTCCACATAAATTCAAATGGCACCATTGACCTTATTAAAAAAGGAATAATGTATGGAACGTTTGCAGAAGATGAAGCCACGGGTAATATTTATAATGAGCTTAATGGCGATTTACATCCTGACATATATATTAATCCTGCTGTATTCAATAAATATTTTAATGGAAAAACAAACTCTACCATCCGTATAGAACCGCTTCAAGGTCCAAAGTACGCCTCAAAAGTCAAGTACAACAATAATCCCATACTAAGAAAAGAGGACAGTAAACTGACAGCTTCAGCTTTCAATAGAATTCAACACCTCCAATATACCTATGGGAATTTGACTGATAATAGTGTACCTTTTGCTGAAGCTGAACTAATCAGGATACTCGACAAATCTGTAAAAGAACACGGTATAAGAGTAATCCCATACCACAATAAATATTCCATAAGCGACACTGTAGAAAAAATAATCTCCCTTTATCCAGTACTTGTAAAGCAAAGCAATGAGCTTGGAGTCAAAAAAGAGCTCATAAGCTCTGTTGTTTTCAGGGAAATGATGTGTTACGCCCTTGAGGACGATTGGATTGGAAAAACAAAAGGGATCGCACAGGTAAGCACTAAATGGGTTAGGGAAAATGAAAAACACATCAATAAAACCGATAAATTCAGTGATTTAAGCGATAAAGAACTTGAAAAAAGGATTCTCAATGATAAGGAAAGCATTTACTTTGCAGCAATGGCTTTAAAAACCCGAGCAAAGGAATTTGATATGCCAATGGATAATCCAAGCAGTGAGCAGATAACAAAGCTCTTCGAGTCTTATAACGGCTTTAGAGGTTATGGCATTGACATCGGTTCCTTCAGTTTCAGAGTGACTTTTGGACCTATAAAGCATAAAAAAATATACGGAATGCAAACCTATGAATATTGTGAGGCTTTTATAGATTACTATAGTATTGTCGATATGTGCTATATGGGTCACTAATTACTAACCACTAATCTCTAGTCTCTAATCTCTAATCTCTAATCTCTAATCTCTAATCTCTAATCTCTAGCTGAATAGATTAAGCTATGGTATTATAAAAAAGTATAAAAAACACCTGCAATCTACTGATTACAGGTGTTTTGGTGAGCCATCCGCGACTCGAACGCGGGACACCATGATTAAAAGTCATGTGCTCTGCCAACTGAGCTAATGACCCTTATTTTTTGTGTCTGTTTTTACCGCACAGTTATATATAATACATCAGAAGTATGTTTTTTGTCAACTATATTTTTAAAATTCTTTTTAAAATTTTATATTTACTTATATTTATATTTATATTTGTATTTATAATCTTTTTCGTAATTAATATAGTATTAAATTATAAGCTCAACTTTCCCACAGTATTTATGGACTCTTTGCCACTAACGTAGCATTGCTCACTGCGGTCAAAATGTAAACTTTTTTGGTCCTTAACTTGTGAGCAAGCAGAAGCCTCAAGATATTATAAGTAAGAAAGTTAATTTATAAGCTTTTAATGGCAAAACATCTTATAAACCGACCATAAAATTGAGCATCTATCGAAGGTACTCAATTTTGTCTCTTTCATTTCGCTTCAAGAGACCTACCTAAAAAAACACTGCCGACTGACGCGGCAGTGTTTCATAAAACAAATTTACTGCACTACTATAGTCTGTTCTCTATCCTTTCCAACACCAATAAGCTTAACCTTAACTCCCACTATTTCTTCTATCCTTCTTAAATACGCTTTTGCATTTTCAGGAAGGTCATCATATTTCTTCACATTCGATATATCAACATTCCAACTAGCAAACTCTTCATAAACCGGCTCGCATTTAGCAAGCTCTTTTAAGCTTGAAGGAAAATAGTCAATTTGCTGTCCATCTTTTTTATAGGCAACACAAAGTTTGATTCCCGGGAGCTTTCCTATTGTATCAACATGGTTTACAGCCAATGCTGTAAGTCCATTTACCTTCGCAGCATATCTTATCATTACCAGATCTAACCATCCGCAACGTCTGGGTCTTCCCGTAGTAGTTCCATATTCATGGCCTAATTGCCTTATTGTATCCCCTGTTTCATTATCTTGCTCTGTTGGGAATGGTCCTGCACCAACTCTTGATGTATAGGCTTTCAACACCCCATAAACCTCATTTATATATACAGGACCTATACCTGCACCCGTACATACACCACCTGCAATCGGATTCGATGACGTAACATAAGGGTATGTTCCAAAATCCAGATCAAGAAATGTTGCTTGTGCTCCTTCAAATAATATGTTCTTTTTATTTTCTATAGCATCAAAAAGCAAATTATTAACATTGGCAACGTGTTTTTTAAGCTTCCTTCCGTATTCAAGATACTCGTTTATTACATCGTGCTCATTAACTTTCTGCCCACTGTAAACCTTCTCAATAATCTGATTCTTGATTGCAAGATTCTGCTTAACTTTTTCTATAAATAATTCTTCATCAACAAGATCACAAATACGTATCCCGCATCTTTCAGTTTTATCAGCATAACAAGGTCCTATTCCCCTTTTGGTTGTACCAATGGGGTTCTCTCCCCTGAACTTCTCCTGAAGTTCATCCATCAACTTGTGATAAGGCATTATTACATGTGCCCTGTCACTTATAAGAAGTCTGTCGGTGTTGATTCCCTTATCATTCAGCATTTTGATTTCCTTAAGCAGGACGCCAGGATCAACTACTACCCCATTACCTATAATACAAGTCTTTCCCTCATGAAGTATACCGGACGGCACAAGATGCAAAGCATATTTTACACCATTGGCTACAATTGTATGTCCAGCATTATTACCGCCGGAAAAACGAACTACTATTTCCGAGGTCTCAGCCAACATATCAATATACTTGCCCTTTCCCTCATCTCCCCACTGTGTGCCTATTACTACTCTGGTAGCCACTATACTATTCCCCCTATTTTAGGAAGCCAGAACCATAAATATTTATAATGGTACTGCAATTTTCCTTTTTTTGCGACATAAATACAAACATGATAAAGATTTAAAATTGTACTTACTTTCAGTAATTCTGAAGACTGTATTGAATGCGATAAAGATTTTACATCGCACTTCAATTTCCATAATACAATTTCACGAAACTAGTTTTTTCAATGTAGAAATGCTTTCGTGATTAATATAATAGCAGAAATTGATTTTTTCTTAGATTAATCATTTTAGATTAATCATTTTCGCATTCCAAATAAATTATAACTTTTAAATTTACTAAATACAATAAAAAATACTTCGCAATTAATAATAACAAAATTTTAATACAAAAACAATAAAATCTCCGAACATTTCAATAATGTCCCATTAATATCGTTCGTATTTTATACAGATAGATTTGATATAATTAGCCCTGTTTTTACCTTTTAGAAGATTTTTATTCTATAAACAAAATTTCGTGCCCATCAAGGGCACAAAATTTTGCCTCCTTCATTTTACTCCAAGACGCCTAACAAAAACAGAGGGACAATGTACCTGTCCCTCTGCTCCTTTATTCCTTGCCGGCAAAATATTCGTTCAATTCTTTTATCAGCTTGTCTGAATCTATTCCATGAACCATGCAAGCATCCTCAATACTCTCTCCCGAAGAAGAAGGGCATCCCAAACAATGCATGCCGTTATTTAAAAATATTGGAGCAGTTCCCCTGTCCAAACTTAAAACATCAGATATAATCATGTCTTTTGTTACCTTAGTCATATTTTTTCCCTCCCCACGTCTTATAGTACTTTTACCAGTTTATTATACACTACTGTCTGATAAAAATATACCCTATAACTTAATTAATCAACTTTCCCACTTATACTATTTTGAGGCTCTGGTTGCTCACAAGTTAAGGGAAAAAAGTTTACTTTTTGACCGCGGTGAGCAATGCTACATTAGTGGCAAAGAGCCCATAAATACTGTGGAAAAGTTGAGTTAATTAAGTATTGCTGAAAATTCGTTTTTATTTCACTATTCTGTATTCAGCCTTGCCGGATTCATATAAATTATTGCCATGACTATCGATTAAAACAGTAACAGGAAAATTTCTGACCGTAAGCTTTCTAATTGCTTCAGTGCCCAGCTCCGGAAATGCAACCAACTCTTCGAGTTCAATAGCTTCTGCAATAAGCGCTCCTGCCCCCCCTATTGCACCAAAATATACTGAGCCACATTTCTTCATTGCCTCTATTACCGAAAGGTCTCTCAATCCTTTACCTATCATCCCGCGCAAACCCAATTCTATAAGTCTAGGTGCATATGCATCCATTCGGCTACTTGTTGTCGGACCTGCAGACCCTATAACTTCTCCGGGCTTTGCAGGACACGGACCTACATAATAAATTATCTGATCTTTAATGTCAAAGGGAAGTCTCTCACCCTTATCAAGCATCTCTATCATCTTTTTATGTGCCGCATCCCTTGCCGTATATATTATACCGTTTATATCCACTATATCTCCGGCCTTAAGCTTACTGCACAATTCCCCGGTCAACGGAGTCTCAATACTGTATTTCACAATAATCCCCCCAAGAATAACTTAAACTATAATACTGTTTCTGCATGCCTTGTGGCATGGCAGTTAATATTAACTGCCACCGGAAGACCTGCTATATGAGTCGGATATGTCTCAACATTGACTGCAAGTGCTGTTATCCTTCCCCCAAGCCCCGATGGTCCTATCCCCAATCGGTTTATACTGTCCAGTAGATCCTTTTCAAGTTCACTAACATGCTCAACATCACTTCTCACATTAATCGGTCTTAAAAGTGCCTTTTTAGCCAAATACGCGGCCTTTTCCATAGTACCTCCAATTCCGACCCCCACAATTATGGGAGGGCAAGGGTTAGGACCTGCACGATCAACAGTTTCTATAATAAAGTCACTGATACCTTTTATACCGTCTGAAGGCTTAAGCATTCTTAAACCACTCATATTTTCACTTCCAAAACCCTTAGGAGCAACTGTTATTCTTATCCTGTCCCCGTTCACTATATTGTAATGAATCACAGCAGGAGTATTGTCCTTCGTATTCTCCCTATAAATAGGGTCACTCACTACAGACTTCCTTAAATAACCATTTTGATAACCTCTTCTTACGCCTTCATTTATAGCGTCTGTCAGACACTCTCCTGTTATATGAACATCCTGCCCGATATCAACAAAAACAACTGCCATTCCAGTATCCTGACATATTGCAACATTTTTTTCCTTTGCTAGAAATGCATTCTGAATTATCTTCTGAAGCACATCTTTTGAAATGTCCGATTCTTCATTTTCCAGACCTTTATTAAGCCCTTCTAATATGTCATCATTAAGATAATAGTTTGATTCTATGCACAGCCTTTCTACGGCTTGAGTGATGCTGTCTGTGTGAACAGTTCTCATAATCTCCTCCATGTAATTTCCTTTAATATTTCATCCGCGTGTAACCTATTTAACCCAACTTTCTTGAGTCTTTAATTTTATTCTAGTATACCGAATGGCAATTTGCAATAATCTGATGCTTTCTGTAACATAGAAAATTCATGGAATTATTTTTTACGATAGTTCATATGCAGTTTCAAATATTATTTGTGAATTATTGATTTTATAATTTGTTTTTAATTTGTTTTCATTCTTTACTATTGGGTTCAAATGTGTTAATATTACTTAGTTCAGATAATTTTAATAGTTTTGATTACTTGAAAGTTATGCAGAAAGGGGTTTTAGTTTTGAGTTCTCCTCTGAATATTTTGGTATGTGTTACACAGCAGAAAACATGTGAAAGACTTATTCTTAAAGCAGCAGATTTGAAAAACGCATTAAAAGGTGAACTCTTTGTAATACACGTTGTTAAAAATGAGTGGAACTTCTTAGATAACATTAAAGAAGGAGAAGCACTTGAATATCTGTTTAAAATATCCAAATCAGTTGGAGCCAATTTGTCTGTATTAAAATCCGACAATATAGTTCAATCAATTGTAAATTTCGCCAGAGAAAATAAGATAAAATACATTGTTATGGGAGAATCCCCCAACGATCATAAGGAAAATAATTTTTACAATGAATTAAAAAGCTTGCTTCACAATGTTGAAATTCAGGTTATCCCTCAAGTTGAAACCTGATTTATATGTTAATTGGCAAATATTATACACTACTATTTGCCTTATTGCAACTAAAATTGGTTTTTTTCAAAAAAAATCACTTCAAAGTACTAATTTATCAATAATATCTTGACTTTAAGCGCTTTTCATTATAAAATAATGTCGAATTCCATATATAGGAGGTTGTGTAAATGAATAAAACAGAATTGGTAAACTCAATTGCTTCAAAGTCAGGGTTGAACAAAAAGAACAGTGAAGCCGCTTTAAATGCTTTTATTGCATCAGTGGAAGATACTTTAAAGAAAGGCGATAAAGTTGTTCTTGTAGGCTTCGGTACTTTTGAAGTAAGAGCAAGGGCTGCAAGAAAGGGAAGAAATCCGCAAACAAAGCAAGAGATCACAATCCCCGCATCAAAAGCTCCTGTATTCAAGGCAGGTAAAGGACTTAAAGATATTGTTAATAAGAAATAGTAAAACCACATAAAATATTAAAGTCCTGTCAAGTACAGGACTTTAATATTTTATAATCATTTCAAACTCCTATTTTATACCCATTGATATCCTGATTTTATCTGCCATCATAGCAATACATTCCGAATTTGTAGGCTTACCCTTATTGTAATTTATTGTATAGCCGAACAAAGAATCTATTGTATCCGGATTACCTCTTGTCCATGCACTTTCTATAGCATTTCTTATTGCCCTTTCTACCTTCTGTGGTGTTGTATTAAACTTTTCAGCAACTACAGGATATAAACTCTTTGTAATGGAATTAAAAACCTTTGAATTCTTAACTGTCTGCAAAATCGCTTCACGCAAGTACTGATATCCGGCCATATGAGGAGGAATTCCAACTTCATGCATCAAATTTGTCACCTCTACCTCTATATCATAAGTACGATCTATAGTCTCATCTTTTACAAGTTCTGTGTTTTTTGTCACCTGTCTGTATGAGAAAGCAGGAAGATACTTTTCTTTATACAGCTGCCTTATTCTCTTAATAAGAACTTCCACATCAAAAGGCTTGATTATATAATAATCTGCGCCCAACGAAACTGCTCTCTGAACAAATACATCCTGTCCTATAGCGGAAAGCATTATATATAATGGCTTTCGCTCCATATCCATTGTCGAAAGTTTTTCAAGTACTCCGATACCATCAATGTTAGGCATTATAACATCAAGCACCACAACTTCAGGTTTTAAGGAAACTATCTTGTCTATTGCTTCAAGACCGTCTCTTGCGATACCTACTACATTAATGTCTTCATATTGATCCATATAATCCTTTAGCAAATCCGAAAACTCAGCATTATCGTCGGCTATTAAAACCGTTATTTCTTCTTTCATGACTTATACCGCCTTCTTCCATATTTCACTCATAACTTATACTTCCGCCACAGTCTGAAATCAACTGCACAAATTCCGGAAAAGTAACACTTGCTGCTTCTGCAGTATCAATTGTCGTCTCACCTTCCGAATTCATACCCGCAACAGCTAACGCCATAACAATACGATGGTCATCGCATCCGCTGACCTGGGTTCCTTTTAAGCTACTTCTGCGTATAACCAGACCATCCTCAAGTTCCTTTATATCTGCACCCATTTTACTCAGCTGCTCACACATTACCCTGATTCTATCAGTCTCTTTTAGTCTTGCCTGAGGTACGTTCAAAAGCCTGGTTTCACCTTCTGCAAAACACCCTGCCACAGCCATGGCAGGAAGTGCATCTGGTATGGCATTCATGTCTATTTCTCTTCCTATTAGCTCTCTACCCTTAATAGCTATACTATTATCCCCTATATCAACCTTTGCTCCCATATCCTCAAGTATCGACAAAACCAGTTTATCTCCTTGCGGGTCACTCATATCAAGATTGTCTAATACAAATTCCTCCCCTGATATAGCAGCAAGAACAGCAAAAAAAGTTGCTGAAGAAAAATCCCCGGGAATAGTTGTATTAAACTGTTTATAGTTTTGATTGCCCTTTATATGAAAATGCTTGAAGTCTTTATTTTCATACTTTATACCCTGCTTGTCAAGCCACCACATTGTAATCTCTACATATGGAATCTCACACAGACGGGTAATAAACACATCGGTATCTGTCTTAAATAAAGGAGAATTCAAAAGTATAGCAGAAAGAAACTGAGAGTTGACTGAGTCAAGTTCTGTTTTTCCTCCAACAATCTTACCTTTTACAACTATTGGGGGAATACCTTTGTTTCTAGTTGAAAAGGCTTCTCCTCCAAGATTATTTATAGCTGTCAGCAAAGACCCCATAGGTCTCTGTCGAATCTGATAATCACCTGTGAAAACTGAACTTCCTTCTGCTAATGCAGCTGTTACGACTCCAAAGTTTATAGTTGTTCCAGAATTCCCTACATTGATAACATCAGAAGGTGTACATGGTCTTCCATTAAAACCTTCAACTTTAAAAAATCCTTGAGTAAAATCTATTTTTGCACCTAATGCTCTGCATACCTCTACCGCAGATAGTGCATCATTTGAAATAAGAGGGTTATAAATCTCGGACACCCCGTCTGCAAGACTTGCCATAAATAACGCTCGAATTGTATGGGACTTAGACCCCGGTATTCTTATATTTCCGCCAACCTTTGACTTTCTGACTTTTAATCGCATTGAAATACCCCTTTACCCCCCATAATCTCTTTAAAACATAACTTCCACTAGCGTTTTCGATTCTCGCTTATTTGTAAACAAATAGCGACTTAGAAAAAGTGGAATTAATATTTGTCTCATTCCTTGGAATGGTCAAACATTAATTCCACTAGCGTTTTCGATTCTCGCTTATTTGTAAACAAATAGCGACTTAGAAAAAGTGGAATTAATATTTGTCTCATTCCTTGGAATGGTCAAACATTAATTCCACTAGCGTTTTCGATTCTCGCTTATTTGTAAACAAATAGCGACTCGAAAAAGTGGAATTAATATTTGTCTCATTCCTTACCTCTATTCTAATATAAATTCTAAATAATTCAAATGAAAAATGTAAAATATATTAGCATTATATAACAAAATTATTCAGTATGCTTTAAGCTTGTGTTACAATAGTATAAAGTGAGCTTAAATATAAGCAATAGCTAAAAATATAGCTTCGACTATAATTTTAGCTATTGCTTGGTTTATAATTTTAAAAAAGGAATAATAAGTTATGGATGGAGCTATAATGCTTTTGGATTACTCGGAATATGACCGGGAAAAAGTTAAAATTATATTCGAAAATATTGGTGAGTTTGAATTTATTGAAATAAAAACCTCTGATCAGTATAATAGTTTGAGCCAGTATCCTGAAAATCTGTCTCTTATTATTATGGATATAGCATTTCCTGTAGAAAAGGAGGGTTTTGGGGTCTTGTCATCCTTGAGGAAAACCCCTGCAACTTCTAATACTCCTGTTATAATTACCACTAAATCCAATAGTGAAGAATATCGTCGAAATGCACTTAATTTCAATGTCAGTGATTTTGTCTCAAAACCATATCAGACCAAGCGTTTGGAAAATTCAATACGGAGCATTATGCATATTGAACAGAATTTCAGATATTCTGTCAGCAGTGCTAACGTAATTACAATGTCCATTGAAGACTATATTATTAAGGAATTCAAAATAGCATCAAGAGCAGGTCAAAATCTTTCTATAATACTGATTACTCCATTAGAAGCTAAAGATTCATCGGATAAGAAAACGCCAGTTACTGCGGGGCTAAAAGAAAGAATATATGAAATAGCTGCCGAAAAGGCAAAGCTTTCATCAAGGTCAACCGATACCTTTATACTTAACGATAATAAGGATATCCTTGCAATACTGCCCTTTACTGATGCCACGGGAGCTCAAATGGTTTTAAAAAAAATTAATAAAAGCATTGATGAAGGTTTGAAAGGTTTGAATATGTCATATAATGATTGTTTCTATGCAGTACCTGTTACCTTTCCTGACGATGGAAAAAACTTTCAGGCGTTAATGGAAAAAGCCATCAAAAAAATAGAGTCCAAAATAATGCTCGAGAAAATAACTTCTATCGGAACAAACGCCATAGACCATGCACGAAAAACATATAAAAAGTTCAAAATTTAATTTCAACCGACTATATTTTCTTTGGCGGAGGCGGTCCGTAAAATTGGTAATAGTTACACTGAATTCTTCCGTTAAACAATTTTCTCTTCTTACTTGCCTTTCTTCCAAAGAGCTTTTCAAATTCAGGGTGAGATGACAGTACATAATATGACCATGTATCAAATGAGCTAAATACTTTTCCCATTTCCCTGTATAGCTTTTCTACTTCCCTGATTTCACCAATACGTTCACCATAAGGGGGATTGCATATAATAAATCCGTATTTTTGTCTGGATTTTATTTCCAAAACAGGCATCCTCTGAAGGTGTATGTGTTTTTCAACTCCTGCTTCCCTTGCATGATATCGGGCAAGACTCATTGCATCCTCACTTATATCCGATCCTTGAATTTGAAGCTCAGCATCCCGTTTAATCAAATCACGAGCCTCTTTTCTTGCATTATTCCATAATGCTTTTGAAATGTTCGGCCACTTTTCAGAGTCAAATTCCCTATTCAATCCCGGAGCTATATTAAGGGCTATCAAAGCAGCCTCTATAGGTATTGTACCCGACCCGCAAAACGGGTCAATAAGAGTTCTCCCTTCTCTCCACCTGCTTATCTGTATCATTGCACATGCGAGCGTTTCTTTCAAAGGGGCACCGCCTGCCAATTTTCTGTATCCTCTTTTATGCAAACCTATTCCGCTTGAATCAATGGTAAGTGTAGCCATATCCTTCAGTAATGAAACTTCAATCCTGTAGCGGGGACCTTTTTCGTCAAACCATTCCTTTTTATATTTTTGCTTGAGCTTTTCAACAATTGCCTTTTTAACAATTGCCTGACAGTCAGAAATGCTGAAAAGTTTTGAATCAACAGACTTCCCGTCTACTGGAAATTCTGCTCCGTCTGGTATCCATTCGTCCCAAGGCAATGCTTTTGTCTTTTCAAACAATTCATCAAAGGTCAGAGCCTGAAACTCTCCCATTTTGATAAGAATACGGTCAGCTGTCCTAATCCATAGGTTTGCTCTGCATATTGCACTTTCATCTCCAGCAAAAGTTACTTTTCCGTTTTCAACTAACTGGTCGTCATATCCGAGCTTTAAAAGTTCTCTTCCTACAACAGCCTCTATACCAAAAGCAGATGTAGCAATAAGATGTATCTTTGACATAAAAAACCTTCCTCACACTTTATATATTTCACCTTTTCTAAGGAAATTGAAGTGCTATGTAAAATCTTTATCGCATTCAATATAGCATACAATTTATTTGATTCTTTTATTATAACCACTTGCTATCTTTTATACAATTACTTTTTTCCAACTTGTTTGCTAATAGAAGGTTAAATGTAAAGAGATGTTCCTAAAGTGCGCTCAATACACCATAAAAGAAAACTTTAAACTCTTTAAGAGTCCACACTCAAATTATAAAAATCCACATATAAGCTTCTACATGATATAAGGACAAAAAATAGATTTGTTTGAATTGTGTAAAAATGTTTTTTTATTAAGTCTTTATTAAGAAGTTACTGGTATAAAAAACCAAGCTGTTGATATTCATATAATTTTGTTGTATAATATATATATGTATATAAACTAAATAGTTTTACTAAACGATAAAGGCAAATCTACCGAAAGGTAGAGACGCAAAACTACGGGTCTAAAGTCAAAGTGCTATGACAGCCGGGTTGCCATTTAGTCTATAAGGTATTGTATCTTATAAGCTCTGATTGGTTGACCTATTCAGAGCTTTTGTATTGCCTCTTTAAATAAAATAAAAGAGACACTATTATGACCATTAATGGGTAATAATTTTATTTGTTCCATTTTTCACAGCATAATCCAGCCAAAGCGTGTGGAACTTACATAGTTCCTAGGCTTTAAAACTAGCCATTTATTGTAACATACCCTTACGACAATAGCAAACTCAATGAAAATTGAGGACGCAAAACTACAGGTCTACGGTTATTTTAACCATGACGGCTGAGTTACCGAAAAAGGGAGGTTTTTTGTATGCTAAAACAGCTTAAAAAAATCATCACGTTGAGCACCGTTGCAGTCTTCTGCCTGAACACAGCATATTCGGCCGGTATTAACACCAAAGAATCAATCAAATCTCATGGAGTCACTCTCAATGTAATCCCCTCAAAGGTTAATGGCAAAATCACTTTAACTGGTGAAACAGATAACTCTTTGTTAAAAATCCTTGTAGTAAAGGATGAAAAACAACTTTGGTACGATGTAAAGCTGGAAGAAGGTAAATTCAACGAAGAAGTGTGGCTTATTGACGGCAAGGGCATGTACAGCGTAGCAATACTTGTTCATAAGGTTAATAGAGTATACACTTACGGACCAACATTACAGGTTGAAAATATTGCCGATGTCAATAGATTTCTGGTTCCAACCAAACATGTTGAAAGCAGTAATGAAGAAATTATTGCTAAAGCAAAAGAAATAACCAAAGATTCTGTAACAGCCAAGGAGAAATCTGAAAAAATATATAACTGGGTTAATGAAAATATTAAATATGATTATAAAAAATATGCACGGCAACTTAATAAGAATTTTGACAATGATTACGGAGCGCTTAATACTTTAAAAACAGGAACGGGTGTATGTTATGATTACTCTTCCCTTGTTGCCGCATTAGGAAGAGCTGTAAACCTTGAAGTAAAAGTTATCAAGGGGTATTATGTGAGCATTCCTTCTAAAGAACTTCATGCATGGAACGAAATTTATATTCCTGAAGAAGGAAGATGGATCAATCTTGATGCTACATTCGGGAATTCTATAGGCACTGATTTTTTTGATAATAATGACTTCGATAATTGTCATGAAAAAATTGATGAGTATTAATTTCAAGTCAACTTAAGTGATAAACTCAACTTTCCCACTTATAGTGTTTTGAGGCTCTGGTGCTCACAAGTTAAGGGCAAAAAGTTTACTTTTTGCCCTTAACTTGTGAGCATCGTTGCGTTAGCGGCAAAGAGCCCATAAATACTGTGGGAAAGTTGAGTTGTAAATTAATATTACTTTTGCTTCTAATGAAATCGAGTACCCATTGAGGGTACTCAATTTTGCCCGATTTCCTTTCAGGAAATGACCCTAATAAAAAGCTACTGACTTTAAAATAAAGTACAGCAGTTTTTCATTTTCTGTATTATTAAACCCTGCAAATTTAATTTGCTATAGTTTCATGTCCAGAACTGTCAAGTTTGTACCTATGATTCATTACTCCCTCAGCAATGTCCATAAATGCCCAGTGCAACGGAGGAACATCCGGGAATATCTGAGGTGTACCATACAAAGGACCTCTGTTCAAAGCTCTATTGATTAGAGCTACAGATTCCGCACGGGTTATATTCGAATTAGGCTTGAACGTTCCGTCAGAATAACCGTTGATATACCTTCGTCCTGCAAGTTCTTCTATATACTGCTCTGCCCAATGACCGTTTGTATCATGAAACTTGCTTGTTATGATATTCATTCCCCCCGCACCTAAAAGCTTGTACACTACAGTAGTAAATTCCGCCCTTGTAATACTTTTGTCTGGTTGAAATGTCCCATCTGGGTACCCACTAAACAGACCTTTGCTGTAAACATATTTTATAGCCCATGCTGACCAGTGCTCGTCATTAACATCGGAAAAACTGATATTCCCATAGTAGCTGTACATATCAGCTTCCTGAAGGTTTGCGAAAACTATCGCAGCCTCTGCTCTTGTAATGTTTTTTTCCGGTCTGAAATACCCATCGGGGTATCCCTGCATATATGCTCTGTGCTCACCTGAAGAAGGTATATATGGTTTGTCTATGGATACATATGGTGATGGTGTCGTATTATAATAATAGTAAGGCGTCGGTGTCATATACACATAATACGTCGGTGTCGGGGATGCTGTTATTGTCATGTTATTTGATACTGTAACACCTCCCGGTATAGGCGCAGATAAATGTACTACAGTTAAATTTTTATCTGCAAATCCTCCTGAACTAAGAGGTTTTACTAAGCTTAATCCTGGATTTACGTTGTCTTTTATTCTTATGGTTATATAAGCTACAACACCGTCATTAATTATTATGTTTGTTCCAGTTCCTGTCTCATCAGCATACATTATTACTACATTCCTTGCAGAAGCATTGATATTTGAATCAAAACCAACCGAGTTAAGCACTATTTCCCCATGCCTTACTTCCAAAATTTCCAGCTGGTTTGGATTATACTCTACTTTAAAATCAAAGTTGTTTAATCCGTTGGTAGGTACTCTCAGAAATTCCACAGGCAAAACCACCGTACTTCCCGGCATACCCTGTACATAACCGACTCTTATGGAAAACCCATTCGGTGTTACCGTCGGAGTTGCCGAAAGCAGTAAAGTAGGTGTTACTGTCGGAGTTACAGTAGGTGTAGTTGAAAACATCGGTGTTGGCGTCGCTGTTGTTGGTGTAACTGTTGACGGAGTCACAGAAGTCACAGGTAACGGTGTTGATGTCACTGTTTCAGACGTTCCTGTTCCTGCACCTTCTATAGATATCCCACCTTTAATATATTCTGTTGCAATATCATTAAGAGAATAATCTGTAAAATTCGAATTTGTAATGCTCAATTCACTAAAACCCACCGGCGCATCAGGCTTTATGATAAATGTCACCTTGGCAAAAACACCATTTGCAGTTATTGTTCCTGAACCGGTGTCAGTATCATCAATATACATAAAATTTATAATGCCTTGATTTTTACTTACATAATGATCAAAATTTCGTGCAGGATTCACTGTTATATTTCCTGCAGTAACGCTTTCAACTTCCAAAACATTTGTTTTAAAAGTTAGTCTAAAATCTGTACTGTATATTCCTCCGGAAGGTACACCAGTAAATCTGATGGCTACGTCTACCCTTTCGCCTGTATATCCTCTTTCACTGTCTACAATTATTTTCATTCCTGCTGTTGAAGATGTAGATGGAGGCGTTAGGACTGGAGTTTGAACAACAGGTGTATATACATCTGTAATTGTTGGTACATCTGATATTACAGGTGTCTGCTCTGGTGATGTAGTTAAAATCGGTGTATTTATTAAGCCCCCAGAAGTAACAACCGCCGTTATTACAGGTGTAGGCGTCACAGAAAGTTTTGGTGTGTTAGTTGACGGTTCTGAAGGTCTCGGTGTTTTAGTTGCTGTCACAGTAGGTCTCGGTGTTTTAGTGGGTGTAGTAGGCGGCAATGTTTTAGTGGGTAAAGGTGTCTCTGTCGGTGTAACAGAAGGTACTGAAACTATTAAACTCTTAATTTCCAAATAATCAATGTTCGCCCCACCGTCAAAGGATGACGCAAACAACCTAATAACATTGCTTCCGGATTCAAGCTTTACATCTACGCTCTGTATTCTCCAGTCAGACCAACCTTCTGTCGGACTAAAGGTTAATACATTCGGTGCTGAAATCCCATTAATATAAACCCAGGACATCTTATTTTTTGCTGTGCCGTTTGCATATCTGAACTCCAATTTCTTAGTTATAGGCTGGGTTACATTTATTGTCCACTCTATATAATTTCCGTATGAATCATCAAAGTCAATATATCCGCTTCCGGAATAACCACTATATTCTGTTTTTACTTCACCACCACTTACAAAAGCATGCTCAGCCTCAAGAAAATCTTGCTCGCCGGGATTGGGGGTCGACAGCAGTGCAGTTATCCTGTCCGGTTGAATCACTGTATAATCAGTTATATATTTGCTGTTCCAGTCAAAAAGCAACGTACCATCAATTCCGCTTGGCATGGACGCTGAATTTATAAATTTTATTTCAGTATTTTTGTTCTTAAGAACTTTAAATCCAATTTCACACAACACTCCTGTTTCTTCAGGTTTGCCGCTCGCTCTGTAACTCTCTAGTGACTGATATATCTTAGAAAAAGATATGTAGCCTGCTGATAAATTATTTTCAACCAGAGGAATAGCCCCATAACCTGAATTTAATATGGTACCATTTCCTGGAAGGGTCGAGTTTGTGTATGGATTTTCTCCTGGAATTGTAACAGGTTGCAAAACTTCAGGATCATATTTTATATTTAACTGAAATCCTGCAAAATTCCTGATATCGTGTACGCTTATTGTTGCTTTAATTACCTCTCCTATACCTGCTGAAGTCCTATCCAATTGCATTGATACGTATGATGTTGCATCACTAAATACAATGCCCGAACAAAAAACGGTCATTATTATTAGCACCGCTGTTAATATACATAACATTTTTCTTAATACCATGCATAGCCCTCCCCGAGTAAATCAAAATTCCCATTTCATCTCTTGCTATTTTCTTTATTGCTTACTTCATGTACCTGATTAAATTTAGATTTATCTTTACCAATTTCTTCATTGTTCTATGTCAGCATGGGTCATAAGACTTATATAGGAGTATAATATATGTAACACAGAAGAATTACTTTTAAAAGCTTTATAATTTAATTATAATGCAGTTTAAAACTTGTTTCAATATCTTTTAAATCAAAAACGCTAAACAAAAAGAGGTATACAATTAACCTCTCTTACAAAATTTATCACAAACTAACTTAATATGCTTTTTTAGAGTAATTTATCATTTATTGTGATACAAATGTTTCACGACCGCTATCATCTGTTTTGTAGTAATGTTCAATAGACGCTTCAGCAATATCACCAAAAGCCCAGTAAACATCAGGTATATCTGAAAATATCTGTTTAGCATTATACAAAGGTCCCCTGTTTAGTGTCCTGTTTATTAATGCTACACACTCGGAGCGTTTTATTCCATTATCAGGCTTAAAACTTCCGTCATTATATCCTTTAATATAGTTCAGACCTGCCAGCATCTGAATGCACTCCTTGGCCCAGTGACCCTCTATATCATTAAATTGTATTCCTGAGTCCTGATTATGCCCTGAACCAATATAATTTGTAACTACTGCAGCAAACTCAGCTCTTGTTATGTTTTTATTAGGCATGAACACTCCATCGGGATATCCTTTAAATAACCCTCTATTTGTTGCCGTCCCAATTGATTCTATTGCCCAATGTTTATCGGGTACATCTTTATATTTGGTATTTTGCAACTGTTGATCATTCTTTTCATAATCTGATAACAATTTTGCAAAAATTGCTGCAGCCTCTGCTCTGGTTATATTCTTTTCAGGTCTAAAAGCTCCATCAGGATAACCATTTATATACGCAATATGCAAGGTGTCGATTCCGGGAATATCCGCCGGTGTTGGTTCAACCACCATTGCCGGTGTTGGTGTGGGTATTACAACAGGTATGACTACTACTCTATTTGGCTGCCTTGGAGTTGATGTTGGCAGTTCGGTTTTTAAAGGAGTATTAACCGGTTTGCCTGTATGTGTGCTTACTGGAGTTATAGCTGTCCTTGGCGTTGATGTTGGTGTTGATGTTGGTATTCGTGTTGGTGTTGGTGTTGGTGTT
>CAYPCH010000066.1:18126-20657 GCA_964409165.1 uncultured Oscillospiraceae bacterium
TTGGTGTTGGTGTTACCGAAGGTTTACTCTTTTCTGTTTGAATTGGTTTTAATGTTGGTGTATTTGCAGGGTTTTTAGTTGCTACAGCAGTTGGTGTAACTCCAGGTTTTTTTGTCGGTGTTGCAGTCAGTTTAGGGGTATCTGTAACTAATGTTACAGGTGCTGTTACAGGTAACGGACTGCTAACAGGAGTCTTTGTAGCAGTCGGTGCAGGTTCATTTGCAGATTTTACAATAACACTGCCTTCTGAGATTTCCACAGGAATCCTCTTTAGTCTGTAGTCTGCAAATGCAGGCTTACCTGCCAGTTTTATCACACTTGGTCCTGCTGGTGCATTTTCTTTGATCTTAATTCTTACATACGCAAATGTTCCATCCTGAGTTATTTGATATAATCCCCTACTTGTTTCATCAACATAAACCAGCCCGAAATACTCAGATTCATTTTTTATATAGCTCTTGAAATTTACTTCAGGGTTCCTTGTAATGCTCCCTGCAAAGATTTCTTCCAATGTGAGTACTTTACTGTCAAAGCTTAGTTTAAAATCGCAATTATTTATTCCTGACTCAGGTAGAGATAATAATTCTATTGGAACTTCAACCGTATCTCCAGGTCTTCCTTCAACTGAAGCTATATTCAATTTTAATGTTTTATTTTGAATAGATGTTGGAGCCGGAGTTGGTGTGTGTGTTGGCGTGCATGTTGGCGTTGTATCAAAAATACCGTTTACACTATCTGTCTGAAATACATCATAGTTGCCAATTTTATTTCCAAACCAGTCATACAGCAAAGTTCCTTTTATTGCTCCCGGCATTTTATTAGTATCTTCCAATCTTATAACCGTAGTTTCTTTTTTTATTACCTTAAATCCTATTTCCCCAAGTATCCCTTTACACTCGGGTTTTCCGCTCTCCACATAACCTGAAAGATTTCCATATACGCCTGTAAAATTAAGTATTCCACCTTCTAAGTCATGCTGTGCTTTAAGTAAAGGCCAAAACTTGTCATTTGCAATCAGATTTCCGCCTTTTAACACGCTAATGCTTGTAAATGCTTCTTTTGTTTCTAAATCCATAGGTATTAGGATCTCCGGGTCATATTTTAGATTTATTTGATAGCCCGATAAATTATCAATATCTTTTGCGTTTATTACTAAAGTAATAACTTCTCCGATATCTGCATTAATTTTATCAAGTACAAGCTCAATATTAGGAACGGTAGCAGATACTACTTCTAAAGATATCGATGTTAAAATCAGTAATATATTTAATATTAATGCCAAAATCCTTCTTATACCCATTATAGATCTCCCCCACCCTTAATATTAAATAAATCAAGTTCTTTTATTTATATTCAACGCAATAAAGATTTTATATCGCGCTTCAATTTCCTTAATAGAATATCACGAAAATTAGAATTTTCAATGTAGAATCATTTTCGTGATTTATTATATTGAAATTTTCATTATTATAAATACGAGGAAGGGTACATGTACCCTTCCTCGTATTTATTTATAGTTGTATTTTATTATCCTGCTACTTCATTGTAATTTACAAGTAAGAGCATTACGTCTTCTATATTGATTGCTCCATCTTGGTTCAAGTCATACAATGCGTTATAAGTCGCGTCTCCGCTCACGCTGTTGAATGCTCCGAGAACCATCATTACGTCTGCAAGGTTTATTGCTCCATCAGGTACAACATCACCAACTAACAATTTTACAGGTGCACTTGTTGTTGAAACCTGCGTATCTGCATTTACTACAGTGTTTGCCAATGTTTTGCTCAGGTATCCTGCTTTTGAAACCTTAACACTGTATTTTCCAGCAGGTACATTTGCTATTTCAAAGTATCCGCTTGCATTTGTTTTAGCTGTTCCAACACCATCTATTGCTACACTAAAGCCTTCTTTTGATATGTTTGCAATGCTAGGTGCTACATATCCTGATACTTTGAAGTTGCCTTCGCTTGTTCCTGATCCTACGTTTACTCCGCCGTTTGTAACTGTTACTTCAATGTTCTTAAGGTTCTTGTCTGCAAATGCAGCATTGCCTTTTGAAGTTATCGCATAAAGCTTCTCTGCTGCTCCTGCTTTTATTGTTACTTTAACATTTGCAAATACTCCATTTTCTGTTATTACTTCGTTTCCGCGTCCTGTTTCATCTGCAAACAGTATTGTTGCTGTTCCAGAGTCTATATTACTGTCAAAGTTCTTAGATGCATTTACTACTATAGATCCTGCTTCTATTTCTGTAACATCAAGCACACTACTATCAAAAGTAAATGTTATATCACAGTTGTTAATTCCATCTGCCGGTACACCAGTAAATGTTATCGGCACTGTTACAGAAGTTCCTGGTTTTCCTTGTACTTCACCTATTGCTGCTACCAATCCTGTTCCTACAGGTGGTGTAGTTACTGATGGTGTAGTTACTGGTGCTCCACCTACGTTTACTCCACCGTTTGATACTGATGCAACAACGTTCTTCAGGTCTTTATCTGCAACTGCAGGTGCTCCTACTGCTTTTACTT
>CAYPCH010000067.1:0-3106 GCA_964409165.1 uncultured Oscillospiraceae bacterium
AAATTTAGCCATAAAGATTTAGCCATCTACATTGAAAAATTAATTTTTGTAATGCTACATTAAGGAGTAAGTGAAATTAAAGTGCGATGTAAAATCTTTATCGCATTCAATATATTTCAAAATCTAAATAAGTAAAATATTACAGCAGTATGTTTTGCACTTTTTTAAGTTTAGTATTATAATTGATATATAGTAATCGTTTCTTTTTGTTTTAACATATATTAATTGTTTCAACACAGACAAAAAGCACTTAACTTTTTTTTGCTATTTTACGAAGTATATAGCGTGACAAAAGAACTTCCTGTTAAAACAGTATAAAAACTGTAAAAAGCTTGATTTTATTATAGTTCGATTAATCTTCTAATATAATGGAGTGGTCATTATGAAAATAACTGCAGGAGATCTTGTTTCTATCAGGCACTATTCAGGAACAAAGCTTTTTAAAAGCCTTGTAACCGAATCCAACAATGATATCTTAAAAGTAAAGCTTATTGAGAATATTACATTGCTGAATTGTTTGACAGGAGACCCTATAGTACTCGGCTCAGAGTTGGATAATGATGTTTATATTTCCAGTTGTACAATACTGGATTTAGAAAAAGATCAGAATTCAATTCTGCTCAAAATCGATAATTATGAGGCAACTGCAAACAAAAGGCTTTTTGTCAGATTTCCAGTCTCCATATACGCGGAGGCTAGAATTGGAGAGTCCCAAAAGAAACATCTCGCAATAGTTAAAAACATAAGCTACAGCGGAATGATGATTTACTCAAAAACTGATTTCCCTCTCTACCAGGAGCTTAAATTCGATATTCACGCAGGTGTTACAATACATCTTAAAGCAACAATCATAAGAAAAGTAAAAGATACATATAACTATGAATATGGATTGAAAATAGTATACACCGATGTGCACACTCCAAACCTCTTGAAAAAATACCTCCTTTTGCTAAAGAAGGAGCAAGAAGACTTCATAAAGAAATTTAAGGAGACCACATAACAATCTGTTTTATAGGGAATATTTTTAAGCATTTCACATTTAAATATTCTTACTTTGAACCCAGTAAAATCATTAATGCAATAACTCAAAACTATTAATTTACCACTTAAAAAACTTTTTTCTAAGGCTTTTTTGTGACTTCGCTTCTTCAAATTTTTTCAGTTCAAATATTCTCGACTCTAGTCTCATTAATTTATCAATATTACTAATATCCGACTTTCCTATTTTTGATTCTGACAACGTTCTTTCAACCAAGTTTCTTGCCAATTTTACATCATTCTCAAACTCCAGCGTTATTCGCTCAACAGAAGGCAGTTTTTCTATTGCTTCTTCAGCTGGTTGAGCAGTCGCTATTTCGAAAATAGCAGTAATCTCAATATCCTGATTTGGTATAAGTGATATTTTATTATTATTCTCTATTTTTTCATTCTGTATGTTGCTTTCCCAGCGGGCAAAGCGATAACCCAGATTCGGTAATCCTTCAATTTCAACCGGTATTCCTTTAAAATATATTCCTGTCCAGCTATTAGGGTCTTCAACACCTGGAGTATTTTTACTGATTTCTATTGAATTAAGTTTGATAAGTCCATCTTCTGCATTTGTATTAAGTTTTAACTCGGCAGTTCCGTCCAGATTGAAAAAATCAATAATGTGTTGCCGTTGATAATCCGGACGTTGTTTGGCAAAATCAATCATTACACGTGTTTGAGAATTCCAGCCGTAAATTGCATTCCAGCGTTTATTGTGAACTGGCATCTCTGGTCTTAAAACGCTATGCATTTCGCTTATTTTTTGAACAACTCGCTCGGATCTGAAAGATGTGTTTAGATGATCGGCAAAACGGCTTATAAACTGATTTTTAAAGCTTTCATTATCCAGCAACTTATTATATAAAAGACCATAGAAACCACTTATACGGGTATCGCTTAGACGTTCAAATGAATCCAAATCAGCATATGTTGAACCCCATCCAAATGCATAGTCTGTATCATATAAAAGCCCCCTCCATTTTCCATCAAGCCCATATGTTGTGTTAGCTTTAGCGTTATCGGTTTTAAATCTCCAATATTTCATATTATTTCCTGGCCAATCTATATTATGATAATACATTTGTGCTACAGTAAAATCCATAAAGTCGTTTATATCCATTTGAGTCCCAAAATATTCATAGTTTGAATCTATAGACATTTCATTGTTTCTTGCAAACTCCCGCATATCTTTAAAATGTTTCTCATCCCCTTCTTCGCCTTCTATCAGCGAACCATCAGTGGACAATATAACTACATCATCCTTGTTTACATCATACTTGTTAGCTAAATAATGTTCATCCTGTCTCTCCCTTATATTATGAACACCCCAATACTCACCATTCAGGTAAACAATAACAGGACGATAAGCCTGAATATTCAATGAGGTATGAGATACTAAACTTTGAGCCATAGCATCTCTAAAAAGTGTATTAGGACAATCATTTCCACTGTTTCTTAATATAAAAAACTTAAACTCATCAAGATTATCTCCCAATGCGTTTGTTAGTCCCGGGAAAAGTTCATACTTTATGCTATTGCGCATATCATACTCGTCACTTGCATGAATGCGCAAGGTTTTTTGACCATGGCTTCTAGAAGCTCCTCCATGAATTGCAACACCAACATTTTGAGAAAATCCCAAAGTACCTGCAGTTTCAAAAAACTCAATATGTGCAGGCTTCTTCCAACTATCTCCACGTTGAGTGTAATTAGAGTTTGCAAACCACGGCTTAGGGTTATCAGGGTCATAATTATCATCATAAATTTTACCCGGAACATAAATTCCTTTTTCATAATCGAACAAATTATCGGCATCAGTTGTAATGGAAACTACTGGAAGGGTATATTTCTTTCCTACAAAAAAAGTATGTGTTTCTGTATTACCTAAAAAAGTCCCATCCTTATAGACCCTTGCGCGTAACACACAAGCTTTGGATACTTCTTTTTCGGGTAAACCAGACATAGAAGTTGAAGATATCATCGAGATATCATTAGGTTCTCCTTCTCTGCTAGTAATAGCTATTGGATTGCTATCATATACATATGTAATATTCTTTTTTTTTACCAGTTCATCACT
>CAYPCH010000067.1:3206-20456 GCA_964409165.1 uncultured Oscillospiraceae bacterium
ATTTCCAAGGTCAGGTTCTGAGCCGTCGAGTGTATAGTAAATTTTAGCTTCGGGGTCATCAACACTTAATTGTAAAAAAAAATCCTCCGTATAAAAACCACCCGCATGAGAAAATTTCAATTCAATTTCATCTGGCTTTTCATAAGCTTGTGCTTGATTATTGGTTTTACCCGGAGTTGCATTATTAGCGTCAAATTGCCTCCATTGACCGCTTCCGTCCGGTTGTTGCCCATAAGAAATATCCTTCTGTCCAGAAGGAACCACCAGATAATCGGACCAAGTTTCTCCATCAGGCTCCGTAAGAATTAGGGTCTCACCATCAGCTGAAATTTTAAAATTTGCATATAAGCCTGTATTAGCACTATACCCTTCTCCAGATGCCCATACAATCAAATAGCCCTTTGCAGGAATGCTTGTCCTTTCAGGAAACTTCCATTTTTCCAAGTCTTTTTCTTTATCTGAAAGATAAAAACCGGAAAGTTCTACGGCAGTATCTCCAGGATTGTATAGCTCTATCCAGTCGTTATAATTACCATTTGGGTCTGCAATAGTACTGTCATTAGAGCCCATAACTTCATTAATAAGAACTTTTTGAGTTGGTCTCTGTGGCATATCCTCAGGATTTCTAATCTCTATATTATCCCAATATGGTTTAATGGATTCATAACCATTATTATTATCCTGTGGTATTAATGGTATGGGATTATCTCTTATATCCACATCCGCATATACTTGCGTCACAGCATCATCTTGAAGTGCTCCTTTTTCCATTAGTTTCGCAAGAACCGAAACGTCAGATATTGACGTATTCCTTAAATTTAATACCTTTAGGTTGGTCAGATTTTCTAAAATCTCAATCTGATCCCCAACATTTACATTCCTCATAATAAGTGTTTCCAATTTTGTAAGCTTACCAATTGGTTCTATTGATTTTATACCCTCATTGGAATGAATGTTCAAATAAACCAAGTTTTCAATATCTTCAATAGGAGATATGTCAACTACATTACACTCTCTGATGTTCAGCTCTTCCAAATTCGAAAGAGTTCTAAGAATTTCTATGTCACCGTTTGATATTTTGTTTCCGCTTAAATTCAGTTCTTTAAGTTTAACCAAACTGCTTAATGGAGAAATGTCCTTAACGTTATTACCTTTTAAATCCAGCTCCTTAAGGTTTATAAAATCCTTAAGTATGCTGATATCCGAAAGTTTTGTCTCACTTTCTTCACCTAAGTTAATACCGTTATTTCCTAATTTTAATTCTTTGAGTTCAGGCAACTTTGCTAATGCATCAAATCCGATAGCTGACAGATAGATAATTCCATTATTCTCAAGGTTTAAATCCTTTAAAGCAACCAATTTGCTTAACGGCGAAACATCTTTTATTTCGTTTCCTTCTAGGTTTAGCTTCACTATACCGGACAACGCTTCAATCCCTTTAAGGCTTCTAATTCCTCTATTACTGGCATCCAATTCAGTTATCCCCTGTATATCCTGAAGGGAAACATCTCCTGTCAAATTATCCAGCACCCCTCTAACAGCATACTCCAGATTAGCATCTTCAAATATGGCACCCTTTTGGGAAGAGTTAAACATCATACACCCAGACGTTAGTATCGCTCCAATTACACTGATAACAAGTATTATTATTAAGCCCTTCTTCATCGAACTCCCCTTCTCATTTTAAAAATATTTTATAAAGGTTAAATTAAATAAATTCGTTTATTATTCTCTATAATTTAAATCCCTTAAGCACAGAAAAACGAATACACTTACATTATTCTACCACTTTAAATGTCCATTTTCAAGTACTGTTTGTAAAAAAAGCCTGAATAAATATTCTCAATCCCCCACACACATTGTTATTTTAACTCATTTTCCACTCACAATACTTTTAATAAATTTGCCATTTCTATTGCAGTTACGGCAGCTTCATATCCCTTATTGCCAGCTTTTGTACCTGCCCTTTCAATAGCCTGTTCAATAGTATCTGTTGTCAGTACTCCAAACACTACAGGAATTCCGGTATCTAAAGATACCTTTGCGATGCCTTTTGACACTTCATTTGATACATAATCGAAATGAGGCGTTGAACCTCTTATTACAGCACCAACGCATATTACCGCATTGAATTTTCTTGAATTAGCCATTTTTTGAGCCGCGAGAGGTATTTCAAAAGCTCCTGGAACCCATGTAACCTCTATATCTGCTTCTTCAGCACCGTGTCTAAGAAGCCCGTCTATAACGCCTCCTAAAAGCTTACTACTAATAAATTCGTTAAATCTTCCTATCACAATACCGAATTTCAAACCTGATGCAATTAACTTCCCCTGATTTGTTCTAATTCCCATTTTTATTTTCCTCCTGATGATTAATTGTATTTATGTTTTTTAACAAATGGCCCATCTTTTCCTTCTTTGTCTGCAAATAAAAACCATTTACTTCATTTTCCTTTATTTGAATAGGTACTCTTTCGGTAATCTCAAGTCCATATCCACTAAGTCCCACCATTTTTTTGGGATTATTTGTCAAAAGCTTTATTTTTCTTACTCCCAGATCATAAAGTATTTGTGCTCCTATTCCATAATCCCTTAAATCAGGAGGAAACCCTAGTATTACATTGGCTTCAACAGTATCTTTCCCCATGTCCTGCAATTCATAAGCACGCACCTTGTTAACAAGACCTATTCCACGTCCTTCTTGGCGCATATAAAGAAGCACCCCTCTTCCTTCTTCGCTTATCTTGCCCAGTGCTGCTGCCAACTGCTCACCGCAGTCACATCTCAGAGAATGAAATGCGTCTCCGGTAAGACACTCTGAATGAACTCTCACCAATACAGGCTCATCTGTACTTTCAACATCTCCCTTAACCAAAGCCACATGGTGTTCGCCATTTATTTCATTTTCAAATGCGACTATCTTGAATTCTCCGTACTCTGTAGGAAGTTTCGCTTCTGCAGCTTTCTTGACAAGTTTTTCAGTGTTCCGTCTGTAACTTATAAGGTCTGCAATAGTTATTATTTTAAGCTCATGTTTCTTTACAAATTCCAAAAGCTGAGGTGCCCTTGCCATTGTCCCGTCATCATTCATAATCTCACATATTACACCTGCTGGAAAAAGACCTGCCATTCTTGCAATATCCACTGCCGCTTCAGTATGACCCGACCTTTTGAGCACACCTCCTTCCTTTGCAATAAGTGGAAAGATGTGCCCAGGCTTAACAAAATCGGATGGTTTGGACTCCAGGTTTACCAACTCCTTTACTGTATTTGCCCTTTCAAATGCCGAAATCCCGGTTGTTGAACTTTTGTGATCCACAGTAATAGTAAAGGCAGTTCTCATTTTTTCGCTATTTCTTTCAACCATAAGATTTAAATCAAGTTCCTTTGCCCGCTCCTCCGTTAAAGGAGCACAAATCATGCCCTTTCCATAGGTAGCCATAAAATTAATACAGTCAGGAGTTACCTTTTCTGCTGCCATTAAAAGGTCTCCTTCATTTTCCCGATCCTCATCATCAATTACGACAATCATCCTGCCCTTTCTTATGTCCTCAAGTGCTGTTTCTATTGTATCAAACTTAAGAGTCATACTCCCACCTCATCAAATTTTAGTGAATCATACAAATCCGTTTTCCCTTAAATAATCCAAGCTCAATCCCTCTTTAGCACCTTCATTGCCCTGCTGTCGCCCATACAACAATTTTTCAACATACTTGCCCATTACATCACATTCGATATTAATCATGTCGCCTGCCTTTTTCAGACCTAGTATTGTAGCTGCTGCAGTTAGTGGAATCAAGGAAACCTTAAAACATTTATCATCTACAAATGCAATAGTCAGGCTGGTACCATCCAACGCCACAGAACCTTTTTGTACAATGTACTTCAAAATATGAGGTTCTGCTCTGATTGTAATCCATATTGCATTATCTTCCTCTTCTCTAGAAGCTATTAATCCGGTACCATCAATATGCCCGCTTACCAGATGTCCACCCAGCCTGTCACTTAGTCTTAATGCTCTTTCGAGATTAATTCTTTCTCCTGCTTTCAAATGTTTTAAATTTGTCTTTCTCATTGTCTCTGGCATAACATCTGCTGTAAAGACCATATTGCCAACACTTGTTACTGTAAGACAAATCCCATTGACAGAAATGCTATCCCCTATTTTTACATCCCCTATTACTCTTTTGCATTCAACAGTTAATCCGATTGACATGTTTCCAGGAACAACTGCCCTTACCTTTCCAACCTCTTCCACAATTCCAGTAAACATTTTTTCTCCTTAACTCCTTCAACGGTTAATATACCCTTCCATTAATATATCTTCTTCAAATCTTTTAACAGAAACATTTTTCAGGCTTATCGCCTTACACATGTCTTTTATACCGTCCCCTTCTACAGAAGTTGGTGCATCTTTCCCTCCAATTATTTTAGGTGCTGTAAAAACCATTATTTTATCTACTATTCCTGCGTCAATTGCCGAGGCGTTGAGGCTACCGCCTCCCTCTAAAAGCATACTGTCAATCTCCAGCTTGTAAAGCTCCTCCATAATCTTTACCAAGTCAACTCTTCCGTCAATGCCATCTGCTTTTATTATTCTTACACCCTTTTCTGTGAGCATTTTTTCCTTTAATTTATCGATAGCAGAAGTAGATACAAGAATTGTATCTACTTTATGAGCTGTTTTAATAATATTGCTGTCCTCATGTATTATCCCCTTACTGTCTGCAACAATTCTTATCGGATTAGTTCCTTCCCTATCATCTAACCGGGTCGTAAGCATAGGATTATCCCTGATTACAGTATTTATGCCCACCATAACAGAAGCAACCCTATCCCTGATTACATGAACATAACGCCTTGACTCCACTCCAGTAATCCATTTGGAATCTCCTGTTACGGAAGCTATTTTACCATCGAGTGTCATTGCGGTTTTCATAATAACAAAAGGTTTTTTCCTTGTGACATAGCATATAAATATCTCATTCAGATTTCTTGCCTGTTCTTCAAGGATTCCTACTTCCACTTCTATCCCTGCACCTTTAAGCATTTTTATGCCCCTGCCAGACACTTTTAGGTTTGGATCAACCATGGCCACAACAACTTTTTTTATTCCCGCTTCGATAATGGATTTTGCACAGGGTGGAGTTCTTCCATAATGAGAGCATGGCTCTAAATTGACATACATAGTACCGCCTGCAATTTCCCCAGTAGCATTGTTGATTGCTGCAATTTCAGCATGGGCACACCCTAAAGCTTCATGAAAACCCTCAGCAATTATCCTGTCGTCTTTAACTATAACAGCCCCTACAAGAGGATTGGGATTTGTTCTTCCCCATCCCTTCTTTGCAAGTTCCATGGCTCTTTTCATAAAAAATTGTTCTGTACTCAATTTGCTTAACAAAGCCTCCACTTCTACATATTCAATAAACAAAATTTCGTACCCATTGTGGGTACTAAACTTTGCCTCTTTAGGATCATTTCCCGAAAGGAAATCCGGCAAAAAGCGAGGGACTCGATGTCCCGAGCTTTTTATTCATTTCACTCCAAGAGACCTAACTAAAAAACTCCCTTAAGGAATATCCTCCGGGAGTGTCTTATGCAAAAAAACATAAACCCATCTTCTCCCATCCAGACTATATACTGTCGGCTCCGGATTTTGACCGGATCTGCCAAAGGCTCGCGGGCTTATGGTCTAAACCATCTACCGCCGGTAAGGAATTTCACCTATCCTGAAGATAAAAAGTCTTATTTAAATTGAATGCGATAAAGATTTTACATCGCACTTCAATTTCTGTAATGTAATATCACAAAAACTCATTTTTCCAATGTATATATTTCCCGATATCCAAAACCAATGTAAAATGTTTATTGCAAAATATATAGAATCATTTTCGTGATTGATTTAATTAAAAAGAATATATCACACAGCATTTATATAGTCAAGTAATAATCACCTAATATTTTTATCTACTCACGCTCCCTCATCTTCCTTATTGAATCCTCCTGGGCTTCTTTGATCCTTCGTATATATTCTTTAATAAAGTTCATTGAATTTATGTCCTCATATATTATTCTTAAACCGTACTCGATATAGTGAGTACTTTCTTTCTTTCTCATAATATCGCTTTTTAGAAACACCATTATCTTTTCCATATAAATATCAACTTCAATCTGTTCTCCGATGGGGAAGTCAGACTTACAGTAAATAAGCATTCCATAGGTACTTATGTCTTTAATGATAGCCAAATGCTTTTTTTTGCTGAATTTTGTCCTTATATCAGAATAAAGGGATACCGGAAATCTCTCATACATTCTTTGGTTTGCACCCGTGTCCACCTTGTCAATAATTGCCTCGACAGTGTTGTTTTTGCAGTCTATTCTGGTTATGTTGCACCCAACCAAATGAACCTCCCCATAAGATTCGACACCGAATACAAGAGGATCTCCTTCAAGAAAGTTCAGCATGGTAAAGTCTTTTGTAAGCCTGACTTTCACTACATCCCCATCAACACTGACTACAACACTCTTAAACAGATTTATACCTGAATAATGCTTTATAGATATAACATCTCCTACTTTAAGATCCATTTGAAGTCCTCCATGCCATATTAATAAATTTCACAGCTATTATAAATCCCTACTTTATAGTCTTAATATAAACCTTCCTGTTTCGCGGACCGTCAAACTCACAAAAGTATATACTCTGCCAGGTACCAAGCACAAGTCTGCCATCTTCTATAATAATCTGCTGCGAAAATCCAAACATACTCGCTTTTATGTGTGCTGCAGAATTTCCTTCACTATGGGCATATCGGTCTTCAAAGGGCACAATTTTGTTTACTTCTTTTATAATATCGGAAACCACATCCGGGTCAGCATTTTCATTTATTGTTATTCCCGCAGTTGTATGCGGTATAAAAACAGTGCAAACTCCTGACCTGACACCAGATGCATTCACAATCTGCTGAACTTTGCCTGTTATATCCACCATGCACGTCCTTGAAGACGTATTCACATTTATCGAATCCACTACAATTCCTCCTATTGCGCTTATTATACTATTTTCACCATTGCTATATATTTTACAATAAACATTTTACATTGATTTTGGATATTGCAAAATATATAGCACAAAAAATAGAATCAATTGCTTTTTTTATTGTTCTGAGATAAACGTTCTACAAATTTAATAACTCCCATACCGTGGACTTCTTTGAGTTGTGCCATTATGTCAACTAGGCTTTCAAGGGAAGAATCGCTTTTTCCAGACTTCTCCACGCCCTCACAAAGTGCATCCTTTATCAACTCAAGATTTTTGCCCAAATCACTAAGCATAAGCACTGCCTGACCTAATTTGTCATCACCTTTCACCAGCTTGTTTCTGTTAAACAGCTCTTTTATCTCGTTCCAGCGTATGTTCTCCTTCTCATTCAAGCACCCCACTATCTCTTTCCACTTGAGCATATTGGCTTCTGCTCCCGTAGTCAAAGTCTGTGCATCATTTTCATATATCCCCAATATAAGATCATTCAATTCATCATCATTCATTGTAGGTACAACTTTTTCTGCAATCCTGTTCATATTTCTGTATGAACCCTGGAGCTTGAAAGGAGGCTCTTTTCTATATTCATCAGCCTGAGCAGCAGAACGGATATATTCCATATTTATCTTAAGCACAATATCTCGCGCTTTTATCAGCTTTTTGATTACCTCAACAAATTCACTTACCTCTTCAATCGAATAGTTACCCTCAAAATCAAGCCCTTCCCTTTGAACCCCTTGGGCTATTTCTATAAAGTTCAGAACATCCTTTCGGCTTTTACTCGAAAGCTTGCTGAGAACAGGGTTGGAAGTCAAGCTATTCTCTATATAACTTAGCTTAAACGCTTCTTCATTTTCTCTCAACATGTCACCTAAATTATAAACATCAGCTCTGTTGGAAAGCATATCAGGGATCTTGAACTTATCTCCGCTTTCTGTGTAAGGGTTGCCAGCCATAACAACCGCAACTTTTTTTCCTCTAAGATCATATGTCTGTCCAACACCATCATATACGCCTTCAATTTTGCGCTGTCCATCACATAACGGTATAAACTTCTGCAAAAATTCCGGATTACAGTGTTGTATATCATCAATATAAATCATTACATTATTTCCCATCTTAAAAGCAAGATTAAGCTTCCTCAGTTCCTCTCTTGCACCTGCATTGCTTGCCTTGGCAGGGTCAAGGGATGTGACATCGTTCCCAATTGAAGGACCGTTTATCTTAATCATCGTTATACCAAGTCGGTTTGCAATATATTCCATAAGGGTAGTTTTCCCATAACCCGGCGGAGATATTAAAAGTAACATTCCCATTAAGTCAGTTCTTTTGTCCTCACCTACCACACCGATTTGCTTTGCAAGATTATTGCCGATAAGCGGAAGGTATACTTTATCAATAAGCTGATTTCTGACAAAAGACGATAGTATAACTGACTTAAAATCGTCCAATCTTAATTCATCCCTGCATTTTTGCGTAAGTTCCTTCTTGACAGCCTGAAATTCAATAAAGCTGTGAACAGTATTCCTGTCAAAAGTCCTTAATTTTTCAAAGAAATCGGTATATGAGATGCTGTATTCTCCCTTATGAATGACCGGATGGGTTCCATTGAGTCCTTTAACACTCAGCTTTGATCCTGTTTGTATTACCCTGCTGTTAAAACTTCCCTTCATAATGGTAATTATGACCTCGTCAATAAAATCATGTTCTTCCTTCACGCTAGCTGATTTAAAGAACGCCATAATCCATTCACGCACAAGGTAATAGGTACCCTCAAGATCCTTAGAAACAAACCTAAGCGATTCATTAAAGTGGTTGTGTGCACTCTTTTCTTTAAGATACACGGTAAAGCCTTGATATAAATTTTGTGCTTCAAGGCTTATTACAAAGTCCTTTCCTCTCATCAACTCCATGCACAGGTATTCTGCCGCCTCAGGAATAAATTCCATGTCAAAAAACAAAATCCCAGACATGGCCTGCTCCATTTTTCTTATAACAGAGGGAATATAATCGTTTAAATCGGGCTTAATTTTAAAATATAGTAAAACCTTAGACAACTCTTTTAAGCGTGCCATAAACAACTCTTTAGTTTCATTATCTGCGAACCAATTCCAGTAAAGCTGTGCCAACGCCCTGGATTTCGGGCTGTAAACCAATAAATCTATGTTTTTATAAAGCTCAAGCAGTGCCGTCAATATTTTTTGGCCGTCAATATCATGGATCCCTTTTGTATATGCCTCCTGGTAGCGTGATTCCATAAACTTTCGTACAAACACAACCATCTGCTCATCAGTGTACAAAGACAAAGCGTCAATACTTTCGGTTTCTTCATTTTGCGCCGCCTCTAATATTTTATACGCAAGGTACTCGGCCCGGTAAACTTCATTGTTTTCCGAAACAACCTCCTGACTACATACATGCCTGAATTTATACATCTTTCCATCTTCTATTTTACTCCAGAAATCAGTGCCTGAAATATGGAACCAAAAATCCTCTTCTTTTTCTACTATAGACAGATCTAATTTCTGAGTGTTTACAGAAAAGTTATGATTGCCAAGTTTGATGATATTTTTCCCACCAACAAAGAGCTCCTGTCTATCCTTAAGTTGCCTTACGGCATCCTCCCTTATGGTCTTCAGCCGGGCTTGTATCTCATCCGCTTTTACAGTATCTCCTAAAGAAATAAGCTGTTCAACAGTGTCCCTTACTTTCTCTATCATTATGTCGGAGGCAAGATACCCGTTTATTTGGTTAATTGTGTCAAAGCCTCCAAGTCTGTTGGAAATACCGTTTAAAATACGCTCAGATGAACTCACAAGAGCAATTATTTTCTTGTTTTGCTTTTCAAGAAGTAACTGTTTTTTTGTTTCAAAGGCATTATAGATTTCTTCCCGCTTTTCAGTCAGTTTGAGTATAAACTCTTCAAAATCAGCATATTTACCTTCAATGTCCTCAATCTGAATCATTATCTTGGTAAAATATTCTTCACATTTGGGGATAGAATCGGAAATATCCAGATAATTTACCGCCGCCTGATCCAAAAGTTTCATTTGAGAATAAAACTGAGCAGTTCCTTCTTTTGCCAGCATTTCTTCCATACATATCTTAAGCTTCGCTTTTGCCTGATTCAGTATAGAATAAATTGTGGAAATACTCTCGATAATCTCAGTTGTCTTGGTAGGATCCTCAATTTTAAAGTTACCCACTATATCAATAAGAAGCTCAAGGTCTGATGATGTTTCAGCCATACTTTCGGCAAGTTCTTTGCCCTCAGCTGTTTTGCTAACCTCCATAATTTTCCTGTAATGTTCTTCGGCTCTGTCGCTATATGGTTTCAAACCTTCAGGCTTAAGTAAAAAATCGACACACTTTCGGGAAAACAACTCGCCCTTTTCTTTTATCTTTTCTTCGAGAAACTCTATAATGGGCAAATTTGTGTAACGCAAATCCTTTAACGAAACAACTTCTCCTCTTAAGGTTCTTAATTCAGCTAAAACCTTAACATACTCGTCCATACTCTCAAGACTGCCATATTCAATGTCCTTTAAAAACTGTTGAGCCTTTTCATCAACATCATTAATCTGTTTACGTGTAGCTTCTCTTATTTGGGTTATCTTCTCGAATTCCGCTACCGCAACAGCCGCCGCTTCTCTAATTTGTACAAGTATGTCCTTGATGTTGTAAGCTTCCTTATTTGAAAGCCAGAAATAGGAATCTATAATTTGTTCTGATTCCTTGACAATATCCACATAAATATCAGCATAACTCTCACCTCTCCCAATGAGGTTGAATACGCCTTTGCAATCCGCCATGCACTGGACTATTTCTTTATTACCAATTTTAAACAGAAGAGAGCCGTTCTTTGTCTTTGTGACATAGTCCTTTCCTACGTAAGGAGTCTGCCATATCTGAAGCATGTGGTTCTTGCAAGGCTCCTCGTCATGCCTGAAAACAAGCATTTCTCCGTTTCCAAAATGGGAATATCCGCCACATACTATCGGTGTTTCAATGGCCTGCTCTATAAGGTTATATGAATAAATAAGATAAATACTGCTTTCAATGTTATAAAAAAAGTATTGGAAATCTTCCCCATTGGAAGAGTCAATTCTCCTCTCAAAAATACAACTCTCCACAGGAACATCAAAGTGCTTGTATTCTCCTGTTTTGAGGTAATATCCTGTAGGGAATATAAGCCCATGGTTTTCTGGCAACAATATGCACGCATCTTTAATATCATCAATACGCACAACATTCTGAAGCTTTTCATTAAATATAAAGTATCTGAAATCCTTTTCCTTGTAAGGACGTATCTTCATTAATACAAGCTGACCTACCTGAGCATAAAAAATTTCAGCATCGTCCAAAGTCTGATCCTTATTCTCTACATCCTCACTGTAAATCCCCTTCCCTGTATCGGTGTTATCCTCAACCTTTATGGTAAGGTCTCCGCCTAGCGTTTCCACAAACACCTTATCTAAAATAGAAATGTGAGGGTATCTTCCCTCCCTATGGTCTTCCCTTCTCACCCTCACCCACTCGAAATCGCAGGTGTTTGAAAACTTTACTTCATGGTCGCTCCTGTTATCAATATATGCTAGTTTACCACCTTCTATCAACCACTTGAATGCCTTTATGTCAAAAGCATTCTTGCCGGTTTGGAATACCATGTAAAGGTATTGTCCAAGAATAGTAAACTTTGCAAAGAAAGTATTCTTATAATAACGATACAGTTCATTAAAATCGTTTTGAAACTGCGCGTTATCAATTAGGGATAAAGACAGCTTCTGAAAGGAATGATCTTTGTAATCATAAATTGAGAACACATCTTGCAACTCAACTTTTGACTTAAGTCCTATATGAACGTTATAGCCGAAAATAAAGGAAGTTCCCACGGGAACCATATCTCGTGGGATGCAATTGTTATCTGTTAAAATCCGTTCACTTCCTATTATGGTTGTTTCTATAGATCCAAATATATCTTTCCTGTCGACGTTTAGTTTATCAATCCGTTCCTTGAGGTCGTTACCATGTTTTAAAAGCCGGTTCTTTATAATTTCGTATGTTCCATTCTCAAGACCATCGCTTTTTTGTACGTTTTTATCCCCTGATTTAATTTCATCCACAGTTATTACACCTCAATTCAATGTTAATCTCTATCTGGCAATGAAGCCGGCTCGTTTGAAAATCCTGCTTTCTCCACCGTATCAAGAAGCTTGGTTAGCAAAGGCACCTCCGATGAATTCGCATTACGCATCATCTTGTTTATTGCCCCCGCAATTGTAAGGTTCTTCAAATCCTCAGAAGTCATGTTGAATTTTGAAGTAAATTTCTCAAGCTGATATTTGAAGTAATCAGGGTCACCTGCAACAAATGTATTTTTTATATCTTTTAATACATCACTGTTTTCAACCAAACGGTCAAAGGATTTGCCCTTTGAAATTGAGCCGATGATTTTATCAAAGAACATCGTTTCACCACCGACAATATCGATTTTTGCAGCTTTTAACGCTTCTCTTATAACAGAAGCCTGTGACTCTGCAATTTCCTTCTGAATGGTTATATTGGCAAGCTCAATTTCTTTCTCTTTCTCAAGTTTAAGCTTGAACTCCTCATGACCCCTTCCTGCTTCATCAAGGGCTTTCATGCTGTTTGCCTTCTGGGCTATACCTTCAGCTTCAGCACAGTATTTTTTAGCGAGAACATCTGCTTCAACCGCACCTTCCTTCTCCTTGACGATTACCTTTGCTTCGTCACCTTTGGCTTGTGCAAGAGCTTTCATTTCAATTGCCTTAGCTTCTGCCTGGGAAGTTGCTTCAAGAACCCTGGCTTTTGATTCACCCTCTTTTTCGAGAGCACTTGCTTTAGCTTCAATGACTTTGGCTTCAGCAAGACCTTTTGTTGCCTCATGGACTATTTCCGCATCCGCTATAGCTTTTATAGCTTCCGCTTCTTTTTCGGAGGACTTTAGTTTTGCGTCAGCTTCAATTATCTTCTGCTGTGCTATCTTTTCAGAAGACTGCCTTGCTGCTTCCGCTGTTTTAACATCTATAATAAGCTTTGTTTCGGCTTCTTCTTCAGCCCGCTTTAAAGCTATTGCCTTAAGACGTTCTGCTTCCGCTATCGCACGGGTGTCTTTAATCTTTTCTTCCTCTATTACCACATCTTTTTCTACAGCTACACGCTCACGTATAACTGTCTGTATGTTTTTCTTCTCTTCTTCCACCGATTTAAGCTTTTCAATTTCTGCAAGTTCGACAAGCTTCTCTTTTTCAGTCTTTTCAAGAAGCCTTTTCCTGTCTACCCTTTCGGTTTCCACAACTTCAGTACTTTCTTTTGATTTCTGGGCAACAATTATCTGCCTGTTCTTGTTTTCCTCAGCTACAGCAATTTCCTCATCGGTTTTTATTCTCGCCATCTCTGCCTTAAAGCGCTCTTCCTGTGCAACCTTGTCCGACTCTGCTTTTTCTCTTGAATTAATTATGGATATTTCCCTCTGCTGCTTGGCTTCCGCTTCCGCATTCTGCTTTTCAAGCTCCAATATTGCTTCCCTTGCAGTTATATCCTGCTGTTTTATTATTTTTTCCTTCTCACGCTGAATTTCGTTGGCAAGAACCAGTTGTTTTGAAGTAAGCTCAGTAATTTTCTTTATACCTTCCGAATCAAGTATGTTAGTATTATTCAGCTTATTTATATCAGTCTGTTCAAGGTAATCAATTGCAGCATCATCCAAAACATAACCATTCAGGTCAGTACCTATTATTTGAAGAATTTCATATTTAAATTTTTCTCTTTCGGTATAAAGCTGCACAAAATCAAACTTTTTACCTACAGTCTTCAATGCTTCTGAAAACTTTGCATCAAAAAATTCCATCAAAGTAGCAGGGTCGGAAGCTTTCTTACTCCCTAGGGATTGTGCAACCTTCAGCACATCTTCCTTAGTCTGGTTAACGCGTACAAAAAATGCAACCCTTATGTCCGCCCTCATGTTGTCCTTACAAATAAGTCCGTCCTTTCCTTCTCTGTTAATCTCTACTCTTTTTACCGATATGTCCATTATTTCAGCAAAATGAAGTATCGGTATTACAATAATACCGCCAAAAGAAACAACAGGACCTCCCACTCCGTTTCGCACAATTACTTTTCCCTGCTCTACTTTTTTGTAAAACCTCGAAAATAAAGCGAGCATTCCGAAAATAATTATAACGGCAACTACTATCACAATTACAGCAACACTTGTTAAATGATCCATCTTATCACTTCACCCCTTCAAATTTTTTAACTATATAAAAATTTTTTTCGGCATCTTTACTTATTACCAGTACCTTGTCTCCCTTTTGAAGTTCTTCATCCTCTCCTTGTTTTACATTAATTATGATAGGAGCCCCCTTTGTTACAATTTCAGCCTGACCCAATCCTCCATAGGAAAGACTGCATAACAGGGTACAAACCTTACCCTCAACCTTATATGCCTCACTGCTATTTTTGTAGGAACCTTTAAAAAGTCCTTTTAAAGGATTTGTAATTATTTTTGTTATAAATGCACTCAGAACAAAGTTGGGAACAAGCAATATTGCACTCACCACACCTCCTGTTTCTATAGGCAGAAGGTATACAAGCATCGACAAAACCCAAAACACAAGAATCAAAACACTGAATACAAACATAACTGGGAGGTCGCCAACATTAAAGAATATCAATATTCCATGAAACGGACCTGCCGAAAGGTCAACATCTGCATCAATGTCAATATCTATATCAAACAAATCTATATCTAGTGCCCCTATAATTACAGTTAACCAATAAAGAACAGCCAATCCCAGCAACACGGTAGGAATAAGATTAACACCTGTTACTGATGTTTTCAAAAGTTCAAACATCGCTTATCTCCTTTTTTCTGTTGGATATTTGAATATATCAAAACTATGCGGAAATTCAATAGTGATTTCCCTTGCTTTTTAATTATGGTTTGCAGTCTTTGTTATTTTTGAATTATTCGTTTGAAACGGATACATTTACAAATTAAATATAAATCAATTTGACGCATTTGTCAACATATCAATATGTAAAATATGGACAATTTTAAAAAACCCGACAACATTAAGTTGCCGGGCTTAGAACAATATTTGCAAAAAATCACCTTTGAAATGCTGAAAACACAACTTTCACCTCCCAGATAAGTCAAATGTAATGCACTTAACTGTATATGATTGTCGTTTGGCTGTATTTAATTTAACTTGACAGCATATGACAGTGTGTTATAATATGTATAGAGAATATAAATAAATTAATACAAATTGCGAATTTGGTTTTTATTAAAAAATCTAATTCTCGAAATGTTCATTATTCAATATTATTCAACAGGAGGGTCAAAATGAAGTTAAAAAGCTTATTCAAAACAAAAAAATCGGTAATATCCTTTGAGATATTCCCACCCAAGCTTGATACTCCTTTAGAGTCAATATTCAAAACTTTAGAGCAGTTCAAGGAATTGAATCCGGATTTTATAAGCATTACTTACGGAGCCGGCGGCAGTGCAAAAGACAGGACTATCGAAATAGCTTCGAAAATAAAAAATGAGTATGGTATTGAGAGCATGGCACATTTTACATGTGTCGGTCATTCAAAGGAGGAGATAGACAGGTTGATTGACTCTCTACATGATCACAAACTCGAAAACATACTGGCATTAAGGGGCGATCCTCCTCAAAACCAACCGGATTTTGACTTCAGCAAAAACGTTTATAAGTATGCCAGTGAACTAATACGTCACATTAAAAGCAAAAACGATTTCTGTATTGCAGCCGCAGCCTATGTAGAAGGTCATATTGACAGCAAACGTCTTAAGGATGACCTCATTCATCTTAAGGAAAAGGTTGATACAGGAGTTGATTTTTTAGTAACACAATTGTTCTTTGACAACAGACTTTTCTATGACTTTCTTGATAAAGCAGCATCCATAGGCATAAACTGCCCAATAACTCCAGGAATAATGCCTGTTTTCAAAGCGGATCAAATAAAAAGAATTACATCCCTTTGTGGTGCTTCAATACCTGCAAAGCTGTTAATAACCATGGATAAATATGGTGACAACCCTGAAGACATGAGAAAGGCAGGAATAGAATATGCAAGCCGCCAAATCCGTGAGCTTATTGATAATGGTTCTGACGGAATACATCTTCTAACAATGAACAGACCGAAATCAAGTAAGGAAATCCTTCAAAATATTGGATTATGTTAGGCACAGTCCATTTCAACAAAAAGCTTTGAGGCATTGACTCCCTCGCTTTTTGCTGGATTTCCTTTCAGGAAATGGTTCTAACAAAATGCATTTACTCTTCAAACAGAGCAAGTACATTTTGGGATTATAAAAGCAACACATGGTTTTTCATCAATCCTTAAAAGATAAGTGAAAGTTATATTTCCACCATTCCTAAGTGCATATTGCAAAATAAAATTGAGTACCCATCGAGGGTACTCAATTTTGCCTCTTTCATTTCACTCCAAGAGACCAAATCATGTGCTTCTATATTGAATGCGATAAAGACTTTACATCTCACTTCAATTTCCGCTCATTTTCGTTCTTTATTATTCTTTATTGTGATGCTTAAAAGATTATTGCAGACTTTGGTTTAACTCCTTCATAAGATTTTCAAAACTTATGTCCGAACTGTATTTGATCATGTTCTCAATTATCTCCTGCTCTGTAAATATTCTTACTAATTTCATTTCCTCATCAAGTACATATATTATATGAAATCTGTCAAAATCCATGTTTCTGATAATATCCCCAAGACGCATAGTTCTCATGGCAACCAACTCCCTACCGGGATAAATCCCTTTTCTTAATATCCTGGAACGCCTATATACCAGATTCTTGATATTCATCAAAGATACCTCCGTACTCTCATATTTTAAAGAATAAAATATATATCCCCCTATAAGCATAATACTGAAATTATATCCGCTGGTTGCAAATTGCACTGCTCCAACTACAATCATAACTAATGAGGCAACTCGGCATATTCTTCCCGTATACTTGCTTGCCTTAAATAAGCCTATTCTGCATGAAAGCATATCTTTCAATATTTTCCCTCCGTCTAAAGGCAAAAGCGGAAAAAGGTTGAATACGGCCAGCGATATATTTACATAGATAAAAAAACGCATATTATCAGAGTTTTTCAAATAATATGAGTCTATAATAATAAA
>CAYPCH010000068.1:0-20246 GCA_964409165.1 uncultured Oscillospiraceae bacterium
AGCTGTAAACGTCGGCAAGGGTTCTCCATCAATCGAGAAGGAATTTTGAAGCTCGTTTACTGATATTAGATTCCTCGACTTTAAGATAAACTCACTGTCCGGTTTTACGCCTGCAGCGTCATAGGAAACGGGTGTCAGCATGTACCCCCCTCTGTACTCGTCGGCAATGACTTTTTGGGTGAAAAAAATACCCGGAACTGCAAAAACTCCTAACAGTATTGTGAATACGCAGGCTACAGCAATTATCATTCTTTTTACATGCCGTTTGCTTTTATGCTTGGTGTTTTTAACTGCTCCTATACTTTTAAGCCCTTCCGAAATGTTTATATTTCCATAAGCGCTCCTTATTACTGTTATTAAAGAGTTTAACCGATTGTATTCTTCCCGGCAGCTTTGGCAGGTCTCCAGGTGTTTTTTTATTTGCTCTTCCATGTCCTTGTTCAGTTCATTGTGCATGTACTCATCAAGATGATCCAATACATAGTTACAATTCATTTATAGTACCCCCTTTTTCACAGTACTCTTTTGAAAGCTGTTCACGCAACAGACTGTGAGCCCGGTTAATTCTTGACTTTACAGTGCCTGTCGGGATATCAAGTACCCTTAGCTATATCATCAAATTTGAGGTCGTGGTTGTACCTCAGGTCTATCACCACTCTATAGATTTCATCCAAATTGCTTAACAGATTATGTATATCCATAGCTCCTGCCAGATCGGGTTCGACCCCCTGACCTGATTGGCAAGGAGCAGTATCTATAGGTACGACTTTTCTTTTGTACCGTGTTATATTGTTACATTCGTTGAGCAGAATTCTTATAAGCCAGGTTTTGAAGAATCTGTTTTCTCTCAAACCTTTAATTCCGGAGAAAGCCTTTATAACTGCTTTCTGAACGGCATCAAGTGCGTCCTGCTCATTATGGAGTCTTAGCAGTGCGGTTTTATACATCTGAGCCTTCATGTTTTCTATAAGAATCATAAAGGCATTTTCACTGCCTTGTTTTGCTTTCTCTACAAATTCAACCAAATACACTTACACCGCCTTTTACCATGGTAAAATAAATAAACAGTAAATTTACAAATCTATTTGTATTCGGTTATTAGACTGGAAGGTTGTTAAAAAAGTTCGCTGAGAAAACAAAAAATGAATTTTTTTTGTTTTTTCAGTGCAAATAATGTAAAATTGAAGCGCGATGTAAAATATTTATCGCGTTCAATAAATACAAAAATATAATAAAAGATTGATTTGTATTATGAGGATTGTTTATAATTATAGTAATAAGCTGTTTGAGCATTAATTACAAATATTCAAAATGGAGGACACAATGAAAAAGATAAAAGTTCTATTTGCAGCATCAGAAGTAGATCCTTTTGCAAAGACCGGCGGGCTCGCAGATGTAGCAGCTTCACTTCCTAAAGCCTTGAAGGGTATTGGTCAGGACGTAAGGGTGATAATGCCCAAATACAGAAATATACCCCAAGAGTATTCAGAAAGGATGGAGAAAGTAGGTTACATATATGTAAATATATCATGGAAAAATGAGTATTGTGGTATTTTAAAGCTTGAGCATGGGGGAGTCACCTGTTACTTCCTTGACAATGAACACTATTTCGGCAGGGACGGGTATTACGGGTATGATGATGAAGCAGAGCGTTTTGCTTTCTTCAGCAAGGCCTTGATTGAGGTGTTGCCTGTGATAGGTTTTAAACCGGATATTATTCACTGTAACGACTGGCAAACAGGAGTAGTAAGCCTGCTTTTAAAGGCGAAATATATGGGTGTGGATTTTTACAGGAACATGAAGACGGTATGTACAGTACACAATCTTAAATACCAGGGTATCTTTCCGAAAGAGGTTCTGGGAGAATTACTAGGATTGGGCTGGGAGTATTTTACTCCTGACGGTATAGAATTCTATGATAATATAAACTATCTTAAGGCCGGGCTTGTATACTCCGACATAATAACAACTGTGAGCAGAACCTATGCAGAAGAGATTAAAACTGACTTCTTCGGTGAGAGGCTGAATAATGTTTTAAACAGGAGATCAGAGCATTTATACGGAATATTGAACGGTATAGATATGCAGACAAATAATCCGGAAACCGACGCAAGGATATTTGCAAATTATTCTGAGAATAACATTGAGGGCAAGTACATAAACAAGCAGATGCTTCAAAAGACTCTTGGGCTTCAGGAGAGAATTGATATTCCTGTGGTGAGTATTATATCAAGAATGGTTGATCAGAAAGGATTTGACCTTATTGCTCATGTAATAGAAGATATTCTGAATCTTGATATACAGTTTGTTGTGCTTGGTGCGGGCGAACACCGTTATGAACAGATGTTCAAATACTATCAGGGAAAATACCCCGATAAGATTTCTGTCAACTTGAAGTATGATGCACTTCTTTCCCAAAGGATTTACGCAGGTTCAGACATTTTTCTTATGCCGTCGCTTTTTGAGCCCTGTGGTTTAAGCCAGATGTTCAGTCTGAGATATGGTACAATACCCGTTGTAAGGGAAACAGGAGGGCTGAAAGATACTATAAGACCATATAATGAGGTTACTCATGAGGGTAACGGTTTTACGTTTTTCAGATATAATGCCCATGACATGCTATATGTAATTAAAGAAGCCATACATTATTATCATCACAGGTCTGTATGGACCAAGCTCGTCCACAATGGAATGAAGATTGACTTCAGTTGGGAGAAGTCGGCAAGAGAGTACTTGGATTTGTATAATAAGCTTATATGAAAATTATTTGATAAGTGAAAATTATAGTAGAAGTTATATTTCAACCGTTCCTAAGGAAATTGAAGTGTGATGTAAAATCTTTATTGCCTTCAATATAGTTCTTTTAAAATATGATTCTTTAGAGAGGATTTATAATATAAATAATGTGAGGTTAGTATGAAGCGTATAAATGAAATACCGAAACTTGAAAGACCAAGAGAAAAACTTTTGGACAAGGGTCCAAAATCACTGTCAGACCTTGAACTTCTCACAATTCTGTTGGGAAGCGGGATAAAAGGTAACGATGTTATGACTGTTGCAGGGCGGATATTGAAGGTTCTTGATAAGGGACACGATAAGCTGAATGTTGATGAACTGAGGAAAATAGAAGGTATAGGGCCTGCAAAGGCTGCACTTATAGCCGCAGCGCTTGAATTTGCCAGACGGAGGATAAGGCCTGAGGGTATAAAGATTTCATTGCCATCTGACGTTATTCCGCTTATATCCCACCTGTCTGACCGCAAGCAGGAACACTTTATATGCATATCGCTCAGCGGGGCAAGTGAAGTTATTGCGACAAGGGTAGTGACAGTAGGTTTGGTGAACAAGACACAGGTTCATCCAAGGGAGGTTTTTGCCGATCCTATTACCGACAGAGCTACAGGCATTATAGTTGCACATAATCATCCTGCCGGAAGTCTTGTTCCAAGCAAGGAGGACAGATTTGTAACAAAAATTCTTAAAGAAGCAGGCGATATATTGGGAATAAGATTAACAGATCATATAATTTTCAGCAGGAAGGGATATTACAGTTTCCTTGAAAGCGGACAATTATAGTTATGGAAAAATGGGAAAGAATAACTGAAGAGAATTTCAATTACGATTTATTATTTATAATTCAAGAAAGGGGAGGTTATCAATGAAGGTATATTTGCAACTAGCAGAGGGATTTGAGGAGATAGAGGCAGTAACAGTAACTGATGTGTTAAGAAGAGCAGACATTGATGTTGAAACAGTATCGGTTACAGGAAAAAGAGAGGTAACCGGTGCACATGACATAACTGTTATGGCAGACAGAATTTTTGAAGAGACTGATTACAGTCGTGCGGATATGATAGTACTTCCGGGAGGAATGCCGGGAACTTTGAATTTGGGAAAACACGATGGATTAATGCAAAAATTAATGGAATATGCACAAGAGGGAAAATGGATTGCCGCCATTTGTGCCGCTCCGAGTATTATTGGGAGGCTGGGAATTTTAAAAGGTCTTGATGCAACATGCTTCCCAGGTTTCGAGGATGAATTGAAAGGGGCAAATGTAAATACACAGCACGTAGTTCATACGGATAAAATAATTACTTCTCGAGGTCCGGGAACAGCAATAAAGTTTTCGTTGAAAATTGTTGAAGTTATAAAGGGAATTGAAGTGGCGGATAAGATTAAAAAAGCCATGATTGCAGACTGGTCGTAAATTAGCATCTTTTATTATGACCATTTTCTGAAAGGAAACCCGGCAAAAAGCTTTGGGACTCGATAGTATTATTTATAGACTCAACTTTCCCACAGTATTTATGGGCTCTTTGCTACTAACGTAGCATTGCTCACCGCGGTTAAAAAGTAAACTTTTTGACCTTAACTTGTGAGCAACCATAGCCTCAAAATACTATAAGTGGGAAAGTTGAGTTATAGATCTTGATTTTATAGTAGTAATAAAAATTTTAACTATTTCAGGATCAAAATGTGTCCCAGAATACTCTTTGAGCTCATTAATTGCTTGGTCTACGTCCATCCTTTTGCTGTAAGGGCGCTCAGAAAGCATTGCATCAAAGGAATCTGCAACACACAATATTCTTGCGCCAAGACTGATATTACTGCCACAAAGCCCATCGGGATAACCTTTACCATCGAATCTTTCATGGTGATGTTTAACATAATCGATAAGCTGATCCATGTCTTCGAGGGGTTCTAGAATATTGGCACTATATACAGGGTGCTCACGGATGGATCTATATTCTTCGTCAGTTAGTTGGCTTGCTTTATTGAGTACAGATTTTGGAAGTTCTATTTTTCCAATATCGTGCAAAAGTCCTGCATACTGAAGGATACCAATATCTTTAAGGTCTAAATTCATAGCCTCTCCTATCATTACCGCATAGGACGAGACCCGCTCGCAATGGCCAAGAGTATATTTGTCCTTGGCAGATATGGTGCTCAGAAGCCCCTTAAAAATCCCTATCAGCTGCTGGTGATCGGAATTAATGGTTTTGCGTAGCTGAAGCAGGACATCCTGATAAAAATGTACTTTGTTTTTACCGGAGTTTTTTGCGTGGTACATAGCCATATCAGCTTGGGAAATTAGTTCGTTTTTACTGCTGGACATATCAGGGTATTCCGAAAGCCCCATTGATATTGTAACTCTGTTGTGCAAGTAGCTTTCAAAAAAATGTTCTTTTTGACTCTCAAACTCACATTGTAAATATTTGGCGGTTTTCTCAATATCTTCGCAATTTTTGCCGGGAAGAATTATTGCAAATTCATCTCCTCCAAGCCGGCATAATACCTCGTTTTCATTAAGCAAAGCCCTAATAAGGGAAGCTGTTGCTTTTAATATGATATCACCGCAATCGTGGCCATATATGTCGTTGTACATTTTAAAGTTATCAATATCAAACATGATAAGGCCTAATGGATTATTATATTTATTTGCATCTTCAAGCTCAATTTCAAGGTTTTTGTGAAAGTATCTTTGATTGTATACCCCCGTAAGTTCATCGGTAATAGAGAGCTTTTGGAGTCTCTTTTTCTGGAGATCCTGATTGTTTAACAACACAGCCACAATGATAACCGACAAAATGGTTACTATCTTTGTAGTAAGTCCTACAACCAGACTGAAATTATGAGTAAAGCCAAAGAGTATTATCAATCTTGCTATTTCAAAAAACACCAGTAAGAAAGTTACCTTAAGGCCAAAAAAGCCGTAACGGAATGTAAGATAAACCGCTAAAAAGCCTTGAACCTGTGTAAAGATTCCCTTTAAATCATCAGAAAATGTTACCATGAATATCGATAACATAACATAAGCTATTACGCAAGCTACAAATTCCAACCTTCTTAATGGGCTGTCGAAGTGCTCGGAATTTAATTCTTTCAACCGCTGGTATAGTACATTTTTATTAGTAATATATTTCATTTAATCACCTGTACGAAGTGTTGTGTTAGTGACTATTATACTCCAAATACTAAAATAATGCTATTCAAATAATTGCGAAGTTATTTAGAAATATTGAGAATTAATGCATATACATACCAATAGAAAGCTGAAAGCAAAGTACAAAAAATATAAGCAATGGTCACTCTCAGAGCTGGATGAAGAGTATTGACAGGTGTATTTGCCTTCAGTGTGGATTTGAATTCCGATAATAAAACTATAGATTATTATGGGTTTATAATGAATTAAATTTGTTATAAACTTTCTAAATTGATGAGACTCGGCATTTGTGGTTTATTAATAGCGATGTCATAAGAATGGTCTATCATCCAGAAAATTTCCTTTTCGGGTACTGATCCGTCTAATACAATAGTGTTCCAATGCGGTTTGTTTATGTGATATCCTGGAGTAATTGAAGGAAACTGCTGTCTGAGACTCTGAGCCACAAAAGGATCGCATTTTAATGAAATGCATATTTTACCATTTTTTTCGGAAATAAGTGCAAATATTTCTGAACCGGACTTTACTGCCAATGATTCCGGTCCAAAAGGAAAATCCTTGTAACTGTTTGTTTTGGTAAGGCAGTATTTAACAACATCTTTTTTATCCATGATTTTAAACCTCTAAATATGATTTGTATAGTGAAAAAACACTTACATTCTGTTTATTATAATATAATATCATAAACAGAATGTAAGGTAAATTAAAAAAATCATCAACTATTGAGAGAATGTCTTTAACTACTGTATTCACAAGCTTTCAAGGTAGGAGTTTTTAGCGGATTATACTCTTAAGAGCAGGATTATAATTGATAAAAGACTGAAACATACACTGAGAAGAGAAATAAAAGCTACAACCTGTTTTGGGTTGAGTCCTGAAGAAAGAAGCCTGTGATGAATCTGACTTGCATCTGCTTTATATATAGGCTTGCCGTTTAAGAATCGTTTAACTACAACAAAAATATTATCAAAGATTGGTACTCCCAGAGCAAGAACAGGAATTGAAATTGATATCATTGTAGCCTGCTTGAAAGCACCGTCAAGGGCAATAATCGCTAAAATAAACCCTAAAAAGTTAGCGCCACAGTCTCCCATGTATATCTGAGCAGGATGTTTGTTATACCACAAGAATCCAAGAGCAGCAGCGACTACCAACAGTGAAAGCAGTGCAGAATCACCCTGTCCCTTTGCAAGAGCAACGACAAACAGTGTTGAACCGGCAATAGCCGTTAAAGTACCTGCAAGACCGTCCACGCCATCTGACCAGTTTATGACTGTTGTAACTCCTATAATCCACAAAATGCTTAATGAAAATTGAAGAAATTCTGGCAAAACTATGTACTGGTTTGTGAAAGGGTTGGTAAATCCATAGAACTCTATTCCAGAGTAAAAAACTATTACAGCTGCAATGACTTGAACTATGATTCGCGGCATTACTGAAAATTCTTTTCCTTGAGTCTTATACCAATCATCCACCAGACCTATAAGAAGAATAAGGGAAGAAGCGACCAGAATGGCAAAAAACTCTTTGTTAACAGGTCTTATAAAGGCAATGAATCCTGCTGTGAATCCAAGAAAAATTCCAATACCTCCAAGAAGGGGGATGGGCTTTTCGTGATTTTTTCTTTCGGTAGGCTTGTCCGCAAAGTCTATTTTAATTGCAAGTCTTTTTAGTTGTGGTATTAAGAGGTAAACAATGACAAATACAAATGAAAAAGCTAAAAAGTATTTCATTAGTATCTCGCTCCTTATCTTTTGTAAAAAATAGTGTATAAAGTTTATTTAGTGAGGTTTATACACATACTAATATTATAGCATAAATTACGGTATTTTCGACATTTCTTTTGCTTAAAAAGGTTAAATTTAGTTTACAATTTGGATATGTAAATGACTAAACTTTCATTAGGAAAATAGAAGTAGAGCTCATGATGATTTTTGCTACAGCCGATATAAATCCCTGCGTACCTGCAAACAATCTTTCGACTGCGTGCAAGCATTACGAAACCTATACCAACCTTTGCTCGACTGCCAAAGATACCTTGAAAACCCATTGCAATCTTTCGACTCCAACAGACCTTCAGCATATAAAATCAAGGTACAGGGTCTGTTTCACCAGAAAACAGGCTTTTACCTGTAATTTCAATGCCTGCGGAACCCGTGGCAATCTTAGCTCGAATATTATACATCCCTTTTGACCATATTATAATCTTAAGGACTATAATACAGCCTTACAAGACATATAACACTCTGCCCTCTGGCTAATACCAAGCTTTGAGTCAAAATTAAGACAAACCTGATATTAACCTTTGACCGACCATTACAAAGCCTTTCTCAGACCTTGTAAAGATCTTGGCTCAACCATCATGAACCCTACGCAATATATTATGGACGATATTCCGTTTTTAATTCACGCCAAAATAAGGGAAATTATTATTACCTGAAAAGACTAAACGGGATAAGTATTTTTGCATTTACAAATGTATCGAAAAACATTAATATTAAGTATGTATAACCTTTAGTTAATATTTCAATTATTCTTGGGGGTTAAAGATGAGTAAAAATGGAAATAAGCGCTTTCGAATTGAGGGCAAAGATTTACTAATTATGTCTGTAATGACTGCGATTTACCTTGCGATAGCTCTTTATAATCTTGGGAGCACTAAAGTACCCCAGACTTTCTGGAAACCTGAGAGAATAGGAGAAAGTTTTATTGCGCATTTTGACAGGGAATATGATCTGGGTAAGCTGGATTACTATGACGGAATAGGTAATTTGTTTTTTAGGATTGAGTATTTGTCAAATGAAACAGGTGAATTTCAGGAGGCATTGTATCTGCAAATCGAAGGTAAACACAACCTTAAGTGGCATAATGCAGATCTGAATGTTAAAACAAGCGCGTTAAGGTTTTATGTCGATATGCCGGGGGGAACTATAAACGAATTTATACTAAGGGAAAAAGAGAGCAATGAACCTGTAAAAATTAACTCAATAACTTACGAATATATAAATGAGAAAAGCCTCGGAAATGTTCAGAATTTATTTGATGAGCAAAAATTTGATACAGTACAGAATTTTATGAATTCATCCTATTTCGATGAAATTTACTTTCCGCGAACTGCTTTTGAAAATCTTAACAGGCTAAATCCCTATGAGACAACACACCCTCCTTTGGGTAAACTAATTATTGCCGTGGGCATTGCCATTTTTGGAATGAATCCTTTTGGATGGCGTATCATGGGGACATTATTTGGTGCTGCAATGATACCTGTCATGTATTTGTTCGGGAGAAAGATTTTTATAAAAAGAATTTATGGGTTTATTGCCGCATTTCTGATGATGTTTGACTTTATGCATTTTGCTCAGACCAGAATAGGTACAATAGATGCATACCCTGCGTTTTTTATCATACTGGCCTACTATTTTATGTACGACAGCTTTATTAACAAATCTTATATTGTAGGGTTCAAAAAGTCTTTGATTCCTCTGTTTCTTTCAGGCGTTTTCTGGGGATTGGCATCGGCAAGCAAGTGGACAGCTGTTTATGCAGGAGGCGGACTTGCAGTGCTGTACTTTACATCAAGAATACTGGAATACCTTGATTATAAAAAGGCTTTGAAAGTCAAGAATTCAAAGGATGATCCCCCAGCTTGGACGAAGGATTTTATAAAGAAAAGTATTATATATGCATCGCTGTGCTGTATTGTTTTATTTGTAGTAATTCCAATTATAATATATTCATCAACATATCTCCCAATAATTACCCTTCCAGGACCAGGACATGACCTAGGAGAAATATGGAGGTATCAAGTTAATATGTTGAGATATCATTCTGAGCTTATAGACCCTCATCCTTATCAGTCGCCTGCCTATTCATGGCCTTTTGTCAAACAGCCGCTTTACGAATACAAGGGGATTAATATTCCGGCAGGCAAAATTTCAATTATGTATGTTTTGGGGAATCCGGCAGTATTTTGGATTGGAATATTCTGCATATTTATAGCCGCTGTGCTAGCCTTGTATAAAAATGACAAGAGGGCAGTTCCGCTGTTAGTAGCGTTTGCATTTCAGTATGTGCCATGGTTTTTTATAAAAAGGTGTATTTTTATTTATCACTTTTTTACCGCTACTCCTTTTATGATGCTGTGTACAGTATTTGTTCTGTACTATTTCAGAGAACATTTTCCTAAATATATGGGGAAAATGTATATGAGCAGTAATTTGGAAAAAAGTATGCAAGAAACTTCAAAGGTGCTTACCTATAGTTATCTGGTAATTGTTGCCTTGTTGTTTGTTTTGTTTTACCCCGCGATTTCGGGTATGGTTGTTGACGAAAGTTATCTTAACCTTGTCTCTTGGATGAAAATAGGTTATTAAAATAGGTTATTAAAGGTATTTTGCAGAAAAAGGCTTTTTGTGATATTTTATTAAAGAGTACCCATCGAGGGTATTCTTTTTATGCCATTTTAATTTTTATGAAATCCAACGAGCTATTGGTGTTCAACCCATTCTTACATTAATCACGAAAATGATTCTACATTATAGTTACTTATTTTAAAAAGTTTATTCATATGGGTATTTACAAAGCAATAAAAATATGATATCGTATCATGTGTACTACATCACATAGTACACATGATACGATTATGAGAGTGATTTTATGTTGCTAATTGATCCTAGAAGTACAAAACCAATATATGAGCAGATTGCGGATGGGTTGAAGGAGAATATACTCAAAGGATTGCTGCTACCGGGGGAGAAACTTCCTTCCATCAGAGAAATGTCCGGTATCCTCACTGTGAACCCCAATACGGTAAGTAAGGCGTATTCGGAACTTGAACGCCAGAGGGTTATTGAAACGATATCTGGCAGAGGAACATTTGTATCATCCGACTACAGTCCGAAGGTTGATGATGAGCGGCTTAAAAGACTAAAGAGCAATCTGAAGGATATTGTAATTGAAGCCCATTATATAGGGCTTGATCGAAATAAGGTGATGGACGTTTTGAACGAAATCTATCTTGATATTGAAAGGGAGTGAAGATTTTGATAGAAATTTGTGATGTATCCAAATCAATAGATGAAAGCAAAATTTTGAGCGGAATAAACTTGGAAATTAAAGAAGGAAGCATTATGGGACTTGTTGGACCTAACGGTGCGGGAAAAACTTCCATTATAAAGATTTTAACTGGTTCATGGAAGGCGGATGAAGGTTTTGTGAAGTTTGACGGAAAAGATGTTTTTGACAATCCAGAGGTCAAGGCTAAAATTGGCTATGTGCCGGATTTTTGCCACTATTATGAGTCTTACAGAGTAAAGGAAATAGTCAGGTTTATAAAACTTGCATATACAGAATTCAGTGAAAAAAGGTATGATGAGTTAAATAATATATTCCGGGTATCGCCTTCAAAAAGAATAAGCGGCATTTCTAAAGGGACAAAAACGAAGCTTATGCTAATGCTGAGCCTTAGCTTCATGCCAAGATACCTTATACTTGATGAGCCGACCTCCGGGCTTGATGCTCTTGCAAAAAGAAAATTTGTAGAAGTGATGCTTGATGAGGTCGCAGAACGGAAAACGACAGTTCTAATTTCCACGCATAATCTTGCAGATGTAGAGCAGATATGTGACAGCATTGCTGTTATAAATTCAGGGGCTATAAAGTTCTGGGGTACTGTAGATGAAATGAAACAAAAGGTCAGAAAACTACAGGTGATATTTGAAAAGGGAGTATCCGAAAACATTCTTGGCTGTAAAGAAATACTAAGCGTTAAAAATGTGGGAAGTGTATATCATGTGGTCACAAAAGATTACTGTGATGAGTTTAAAAAGAAACTCAAAAATAATGGAGCAACTTTGGTTGAGGAAATAGATTTGAGTCTTGAGGAAATTTTTATTTATTCATTGGGAGGGGAAAAGGTTTATGATGAAATTACCAAATAAAGCCTTGCTGTATAGGGATTGGAAGTATTCAAAACTATTTATGCCTATATTGTTCCTGGAACTACTGTATTTTATATTTGTAGCAGACATAATCTTTCTTTATCAGGATGCGAGCAATAAAATGATAGTGTTAATATTCATGTTTATTACAATACTCGGAATGTCAGTTACTCTGTTTAATTATGACCGAAAGCTTTCAAATTATACCCTTGTAGCAAGTATGCCGTTTACTAGAAATGAAATTATGAAAAGCAAATGGCTGGTTGGATTATATAACATAATTATTCCTTTTTTAACTGTTTATGTTTTGGCAAATATTATACTGATTCTAAGATATAGCTGGAAGACGGACATTCCTTTTGTAACTAAAATACTTTCCGGTGATATGCTAACTGCATTTATGATGTTTGGATTTGTAATGCTTATACAATCAATGAACGGTTCGTCCCTGTTCGGAGTTTTTACAACCGCACTTTTTGCTACTTTTCCTCTATCGCTGGTTTATTTGATATATGGTGTGTTTTTGGGGTATTATGGTGCCGCAGGAAACTTAATTCCTGATTACTTAGCTCCGCTTGCAAGTAGCAATATACTTGAGATAATATTTGGGGGTGTTTGGTTTCTGTTTGGGATAGAATTTGGAGATGTCAGTTATATGTTTTCTCCTGAGTATTATACATATATGGGGAGTATGCCATTTTTTGTATTAAAAGTGTTTCTATTATTTCTGATCACTGTTTTATTTTTTGTACTATCTTCAAAAGTATACAGCCAAAATAAGTTTGAGGAAAACGGCAGTATCTCAACTGTCGGAAAGCTGGAAAGGCTTTATAAGATAGTGATGGCTTACTTTATAGGGTTTATCATTCATCAAGTATATTTCAATATAGTGATTGGTCCGAGTCTTGGGTTGTATAAAACAGGTATTAGGCCCGATGCTGTAATTTTATGTTGTGTACTTATTCCCATTCCGCTTTATTTTGTTATGGGAAAGTTGATTGATGTATACAACAAAAGATTTTCATGACGTTTAGGAGGGAATTTAAATGAAAAGATTTGCTTTTGTGCTTGGCATTATATACATATCTGCTATTCTGCTATCTGTTGCATATGCAAACTTTTTTGGCAAGAACATAGTAGTTTCGGCGGATAAGGGAGATGTTAAAAGGCTTGAACGGCTTATTGAGAAAGAAAACAATAAAGAAGTACTCACTGATGCTATGGTTGCTGCAATTTTTGCCGATCAGGCTGAATGTGTAAAATTATTGATTGAAAAGGTAGATAACCCGGATATGTCAAGTGAAAAATATGGCAATTGTACTCCTTTATGGCTTGCTGCAATGTCCGGAAAAAAGGATATAGCAGAGCTTTTGATTGATAAGGGTGCTGATATAAATATTGTAGGAAGCAATGGAGATAGTTTGTTTATTGAACTGATAAGGTCCGGTAGATTTGATACAGCAAAGCTTATACTTGACAAGGGTGCTGAATTTGACGCAGAGAAATTCAACTCTTCAAAAAAAGATGGACTACACATAGGACTACACATAATAGACATTATCCCCGAATTTAAAGACGAATTGGATTATATTAGCAGATACATGTTAGACAAGGGTGTTGATATTAACAGTAAGTTCGGAGAGCATGTGGTTCGTGCAGCTATACTATTGAAGGATTATGAGTTGCTTGACTTTTTAATAGAAAACGGTGGAGATATTCATCTTTCAGCAGGGCTTTCCCATGCGGCCCAACATGGTGAAAAAGAAATAATGGATTATCTTATTGCAAAGGGTGCAGATATACAGAGCGACTATGGAGCAATGGCACTAGAATCTTTTTATGGCAATGCAGATTTGATGCAGCATATGATCGAAAAAGGAGTACCTATGGAATCGGACAGAATCAACTTTATTGTTGACAAGGCAATTAGAGACGAAAATGAAGAGATTGCGAGGCTTCTGTTGGAAAAAGGCGCTAAGGTAAATAAAGTGCTCACCGAAGAAAAAGGAAAGACAGTTCTGTTTACTGCGGTTAATAAATGTAGTCCTGAAATGGTGAGGCTTCTTCTTAATTATGGGGCTTCGGTAAAAATAAAGGACATTAACGATTATAATGTATTTGATGCATTGAATTCACTAAGAAATAATATAGACTGGTTTGATTTTGGACATAAAAAAGATTGTGACAGAATTGAAGAAATGTTAAAGAGTGCCGACTAATATAAGGAAATAATATATTCAAAACTAAAGAAGCCCTTTCTGTATCGTTTTATGCAGTATCAGATTGCTGGTTTTTAGCAGTAATAGTGTTTTTTAAAACTACTGATTTAACTTTCCTAAAGAAGTTGTTGGGAGAAGTGGAGATATTGTTATCTTACTTCTCTCAATCTTTTTATAACCTTGAAACATATTCATACGTGTTGTATAATTATGAAAACCTATACTTGAGTGCGATAAAGATTTTGTATAGAATTAGAAAGGAATGTAAAATGAAAGCAGTTGTTTTTGATATGGATGGTTTAATGATAGATACTGAAGGTATGTATTTTGAAGCCGAAAGAGAAATGGCGAGAATGTACGGAAGAGTTGTAAAGGATGAAACCTTATGGAAGATGATGGGGAGAAAACCTTTAGAATCAATGCAGATTTACGTTCAGGATCTTAATCTTAACGTAAAGCCTGAAGATGTGCTTAAGTTGAGGGACGACATTACCTTGAAAAAACTTAACCAAGAAGTGGTTCCGATGCCCGGACTTTATGAAATTCTTAACAGCTTGAAAGGAAAAATAAAACTTGCTATTGCAACTGGTTCTCCGGATAAATTTCTTAAAATAGTAATTGATAAGCTTAGGCTTGAGGATTATTTTGACGTTATGCAGGCTTCGGATAGTATAATAAATGGAAAACCCGAGCCTGAGATTTATTTAAAGACAATTGATAAATTAGGTTGTTTTCCTGAGGACTGTATTGTCCTAGAAGACTCTAGTAATGGAGCCTTGGCAGGTAAAAGAGCAGGGTGCTATACTATTGCAATACCCTCTGAGTACACCAATATGCAGGATTTCAGCTTTGTAGACTATGCAGCGTCCAATTTGAGCGATGCGGCAGATTATATAATGAAAAATTTATTATAGAATCTATTATATACAATCAACTATATAATAGAAGCAATAAGTATGAAGATAAGGATAATGAAGGTTGGAATATATGGCTAAGAATGGTATATATGAAGGTTTTATGATAGTAAGCGATATGGATGGAACACTATTAAACAGTAATCTTGAAGTAAGCACAGAGAATATAAGAGCACTTGAACGATTTGTTAAAGGAGGCGGAATATTTACTATAGCCACCGGAAGAATGGAGATTGGTATCGAAAAGTATTTGAAACTCCTTCCTGTGAATGCCCCTGTGATACTCTACAATGGTGCACTTGTTTATGATTTTAATGAAGGCAGAATGTTGAGGAGCAAATGCCTTGATACGGGTGTTAAAAGTGTTTTGTCAGATATTAGGACAATATTTCCAACTCTTGGTATAGAAGTGTTCCAAGGTGGAGATGTTTATTTTTTAGAAGAAAATGAAGAGACAGAAAAGCATAGAATAAAGGAAGGTTTTGTACCGAAGGTAGTTTCTATTGAAGAAATACCTGACCCGTGGTACAAAGTAATACTGACTACACGACCCGACAGGTTGACTGAAGTGGAGAAATTTATTTCAGGCAGGGACAAGGATTTCAGAATGGTATATTCAGAGCCGCAGTTTCTGGAACTTCTTCACAGGAACGCTTCAAAGGGGACTGCGTTGGTTGAACTGTCAGGAATAACCGGAATACCTATGGATAATATCCTGTCCATAGGTGATAACTGCAACGATCTTGAAATGGTTAGTTTATCAGGAATGGGATTTGCGGTGGAGAACTCGCATTCGAGATTAAAGGGTGTTGCAAGATATATATGCTGCCATCATGACAAACACGCTGCTCAATACGTTGTAGCTTGGCTTACCGACAAAATATCTTCAAAAGGGTATTAAATCGGAAAAGTATTGTAGAAAAGTATTGTGTGAAATTTTTAGAGATGAGTGAAATATTAAGTTCGCTTTTTCCCGTCGCAATTGGTATCATAGAGTTGAAGCCTAAGGAATTCCAAATGGAAGGATATGGGGATGCACAGTTATTTATAAAAATTGTTGAAACAAACAAGAAATTAATATATAATTAGTTTAAGCGTATATATTTTTATCAGACAGAAAAGTACTTAGGGGAGTCAAGAGGTTGTTTTATGATTTAGCCAATTTAATTAATTTCTTGTAAGTTCATTTCATAACCTTGAGCAGGATTTTGATTCTCAGAAAATAGGTCTACAATGGTTACTTTATTCAAAATGTAATTTGTATTGGAGGATGGACAAAAAGGATAGTTTAGGTACTTGCTTGTAAAAATAAGTTAAAAGACTCACTGGAGAAAAAGCAATATTCGCTCTAACATTTACCGATATCATAATAAAATAACAACTCGAAATATACTATAAAGTGTATAGGTATTTGCAAAATATCATTTACAATAAAAGCTGTGGTTCTGTTATAATTATTTCTATTCTAATGAATTCTCTGGTATGCTTAGTAAGGTTAAATTAAAATGCTGACCCCCTAAAAAAAAAGAATATGTGCGAATATATATATGCAAGTAACAAGTGAATTAAGTCGTTAAGCAGGACTATTGATTTGCAACATGTTTTCAACAACCAGGTAAACTAGGTATTTGAATTCAAATACCTTTAAAGGTCTTTTTATAAGATCATATAATTATATAATTATTAATTCTATGGGAGGAATGGTAAATGAAAAAGGTTATTAGTATGTTAGTAGTTATCGCCATGCTAACGATGATTTTCACATCAACGGTTGGAGCAGCGGGCTATGACTACAGCGGAGCAGACCTTGCGTACGCAGGAGTAGTGGCATTAGAGATTGGTTCAGTGCAAGGAAGTGTTGGAACTAACGTAGTTGTACCAGTACGTTTAAGCGATGTACCATCAGCAGGAATTAACAATTTTGACCTGCAGCTCAATTACAACACATCGAATTTAGAAGTTGTTAGTGTAAATGCGGGAAGCATAGTTGTAAATCCTTCATCAAACTTTGATTCAAATGCAGACACAACAAGAGGAAAAATTGTAATTTTATTTGCAGATGAGACTGGACGTGGAACTCAAGTTATTAAGGAAAATGGTGAATTTGCTCTTGTTACTTTTAAAGTTAAATCAAGTTCAGCCAGTCAGTTAACAATAGGATCAGCTAATATGGCTGATGCTAATTTAAGTACTTTAAGTGTTGCAGCTGTAGCAGGCGGAGTTAATACCGGTAGCACTGGAAATACTAACCCACCGTCTAATACACAGGAGCCTGTTGCTACTCATCCGGCACCTGCACAGGGATTCAACATACAAATAGGTATGATAAGTGCAGCACCAGGTACACAGGTAAGAATACCCATAAACTTCATTGGAGTACCATCAGCAGGAATAAACAACTGTGATATGAAAGTGACATTCGATGCAAGCAAGCTTGATATAACAGGAGTGGAAGCAGGATCGATAGTGGTAAATGCATCCAAGAACTTTGACAGCAACATAGTATCGGGATCAGCAGTAATAATGTTTGCAGATGAGACAGGACGAGGAACTGAAGTAATAACACAAAATGGAATATTTGCATACTTGGTAGGAACAGTTAAGTCAGGTGCAAGTGGCATGGTTGCTATAAACTTAAATGGGAAACCTGCAGTTGCAGACAAAGATCTCAAAAACGTAACAGCAACAGTTGCAGGCGGTACAGTTACGATATCAGGAGGAACAGTAAATACACCCGTATCAGTAACAACACCACCTGTATCAGTAACAACACCACCGGTAGTAATAAACACTCCGGTACCAGGAAGTGGATTGAATATAACAATAGGAACAGTAAATGCAGCAGCAGGCGCACAGGTAAAAATACCTGTAAACTTCAGCGGAGTACCTGCAACTGGAATAAACAACTGTGATATGAAGATTACATATGATGCTAATGCATTGAATATAACAGGAGTGGAAGCAGGACCGATAGTAGTAAATGCATCTAAGAACTTCGACAGTAATGTAGTATCAGGAACAGCAGTAATATTCTTTGCAGATGAGACAGGACGCGGAACTGAAGTAATAACACAAAGCGGAGTATTTGCATACTTGGTAGGAACAGTTAAATCAGGAGCAGCAAATGGTAACAGTCTTGTAAACATAACAGCAAAACCTGCAGTTGCAGACAAAGATCTTAAGAACGTAGCAACAACAGTTGTAAACGGTTTTGTTAACATAACAGGAGGAGCAACAGTAACAACACCACCTGTATCAGTAACAACACCGCCGGTAGTAATTAACACTCCGGTACCGGGAAGCGGATTAAATGTACAGATCGGTACAGTAAATGCAGCAGCAGGAGCACAGGTAAGAATACCTGTAAGCTTGAGCGGAGTACCTGCAGTCGGAATAAATAACATTGACATGAAGATCACATATGATGCTAACGCATTGAATATAACTGGAATAGAAGCAGGAACTATAGTAGTAAATGCAACTAAGAACTTTGACAGTAATGTATCATCCGGAACAGCAGTAATAATGTTTGCAGATGAGACAGGACGCGGAAATGAAGTGATAACACAAAACGGAGTATTTGCATATTTGGTGGGAACAGTTAAATCAGGTGCACCAAACGGTCTTAGTGCATTAAGAACAGAAAAAACTCCTGCATGTGCAGACAAAGACTTAGGCTCTGTAAAAGTAACAGTAACAACTGGTGGAGTAAATATTACAGGCGGATCTACAGTAACAACAAGACCTCCTGTAACAACAAAACCTCCTGTAACAACATCACCGCCGCCAGCTGCTTCAGGTCAGTTGAAGATTGAATACTCTAATGGAGGAAGCGCGCAATCTACAGGTAACACTATTTACACAAGACTCAAAGTTACAAACACAGGAAGTTCATCAATAAATCTCTCCAGCTTGAAGTTGAGATACTACTTCACGATAGATGGAGAAAAACAGCTTAGCTTCTGGTGTGACCATGCAGCAGTAATAAGCCCTCAGTACTCAGGTATAACATCAAGCGTAACAGGTACTTTTGTTAAGATGAGCGGTGGATCCAATGCAGACACTTACCTTGAAATAGGATTCTCAAGCGGAACCCTTGAAGCAGGTAATGTAATAGAAATACAAGGCAGAACAGCAAAGAATGACTGGACTAACTTTACAATGGACAATGATTACTCATTTGCATCAAATGCAAGTAACTTTGTTGTAAATGATAAAATTACTGCATACCTTAACGGTGCATTGGTAGCAGGTACACCTCCAGGAGGTGGATCTACAGTAACAACACCACCGGTAACAACAAAACCACCAGTAACAACACCACCGGTAACAACACCACCTGTGACTGGAGGACTGAAAATAGAAATTGGTACAATAGGTGCAGCAGCAGGCGCTCAGGTTAAAATACCTGTAAACTTAAGTGGAGTACCTGCAACAGGAATAAACAACTGTGATATGAAGATATCATTTGACACAAGCAAGCTGAATATAACAGCAGTAGAGGCTGGACCGATAGTAGTAAATGCAACTAAGAACTTTGACAGTAATATAGCATCAGGAACAGCAGTAATATTCTTTGCAGATGAGACAGGACGCGGAACTGAAGTAATAACAGAAAGTGGAGTGTTTGCGTACTTGGTAGGAACAGTTAAATCAGGCGTAGCAAATGGTCTTACAGAAGTAAAAATAACAGGAACACCTGCAGTTGCAGATAAGAACCTGAGCACTTTGAGACCTGCAGTAGCAAACGGTGGAGTAAACGTAGGTGGAGCATCAGTAACAACACCTCCAGTAGGTGGAGGACTGAAAGTAGAAATCGGTACGATAGGTGCAAAAGCAGGAGAAGAGGTAAAAATACCTGTAAGCTTTAGCGGAGTACCGTCAGCAGGAATAAACAACTGTGACATCAAGGTATCATTTGACACAAGCAAGCTGAATATAACAGCAGTAGAGGCTGGACCGATAGTAGTAAATGCAACTAAGAACTTTGACAGTAATATAGCATCAGGAACAGCAGTAATATTCTTTGCAGATGAGACAGGACGCGGAACTGAAGTAATAACAGAAAATGGAATATTCGCGTACTTGGTAGGAACAGTTAAATCAGGCGTAGCAAATGGTCTCACAGAAGTGAAAGCAGTAGGAACACCTGCAGTTGCAGATAAAGACCTTAAGAACGTTGCAGCATCAGTAGCAAACGGTGGAGTAAACGTAGGTGGAACAACAG